>CAZBSU010000162.1:0-4702 GCA_964494745.1 uncultured Planctomycetales bacterium
GCTTGACTCCGACCGCGGCCGGAAGAAAATAAGAATAGATGAGTCTTCAACTGTGCGCGAAGCCTTTGACCTAGTCAAACAAGCGGCTAGCCTGATTGAAGATGCCTATTTGAGAGAGGAGGTTCTTAATCTGGCGGAGAAGTTCGTGTCCAACATGGGCGGCAATAAAGCCGGGCCGCAGGCACGCCACGCGACACTTTCTTCACGTTATCAAATTTACGCCGCCCGCCTGGAAGTTCACTTCAGTTATGCCATCAAGTCCAGAAAATCCATCTGTCTCGCCGATGATATCCTCGCCAATCCGATCGAATTAGCCAAATCCATCATCCATGAGCTCGGCCATCTGGTCCAGCCGCGCAAGGTCAAAGTAACGGAAGGCGACTGCCGTCAACTTGAGTGGTTGGTCTTAAGGGTCTTAAGGCAACAAGTGGCTGCGCCGGCCGAGATCGTTCACCTGGGTCTGGCCACCGGGAAACGGAAGATCAGAAGCCGGGATGTCCTTTATGAAGATTATATCCGGTTTATGCAGGACCTCCCGGCTACACTTGCCGGCATGCGCGATGTGGGACGGCTAACCAAGTCCGGGATACGTCATATTGCCTTTTATTCGCCATATAGTTTCGGCATGGGCGGAATTCAGACTTTCCAGATTGATGCGATCAAGGCCCTGATGCGCTGGAATACGAATATGACCATTCGGCTTCTTTATTTGAATCGGATCGGGCTGGATTCACGTTTAAGCTTATATGATAGCGTGCGTAATAACCGGCTTGTGTTGGAAGGGATCGGCGATGCCGGCAGAAATGAGGCAGAGCTTTCAGCCGTAACGGAAGATCGGGTAAAGAACATTCATGAGGAACAGGCGCTTGATTTAATTGCCGCGCACGCCACCCAGCCGCAGCCGGTTGTGTCACAGCTTGCCATATTCAGCCGTCAGGCCGATATCCCCATGCATCAATTCTTCCACGGCGCCAAGATCAGAAATGCTGACCTGGCCCTCATGCGAAGCGCGGACGCGGTGATGACCAACAGCAAGGCTTATAGACGGATTCTTAAGGGTATTGGTCTTGATTACGTTGAATATATGTATCCGGTTATTGATTTGTCCGGATTTAGTCAGCAGTTGAAACGCCCCCAGCGGGTTGAATTGGAACGCCTGCGGCTTAAGCACGACCTGCTCGGCAAGAAGGTTGTTCTCCATCCCGGCCGTATCGACGCCCATAAAGGCCAGGAGACCACGATCCGGGCTGTGCAGATGTTCAGGCAAAGATATGCTCGTATGAAAGAGGACGTGGCCTTTGTCATTGTCGGGCCGTTCAGTTCAAAAGGGATTGAACAGAAAATGAAGGGCCTGGCCAATGGTGATGTTACCTTTGTCGGTGAGCAGACCCGCGAACAGATGAGATTGTGGCTGCGATTGGCGGATGTCGTTTTGGTACCGAGCCGGTGTGAAGAGCCGTTTGGATTGGTCTCGGTTGAGGCGCAGGCCTGCGGGACACCGGTAATCGTCTCGAATGTCGGCGGCCTGCCGGAAACCGTGAGCCACGGCCGAACCGGATTGATTTATCCGCGCCGGAAGACCGAACGTCTGCTCGAATTCGTTCATTTACTGCTCAGCAGGCATTGGAAACGAATCCGCATGGGGCAGGCGGCCCGGCGCCGCATTCGGCGGATGTTTATCCCGGCTAATCAGATTCGTATTTATGAACAGTCCCTGATCCGCGCGGCGGAAAGAAGGCGGTATCGCGGCATCCCACCGGTGCCCGAACTCTTGCCGGGACAGGACCCGCGCGCGGTTGTTTTTAATCCCTACGCGCCCGGTGCCACGAAGCATCTTCTGCGTAACGGGCCAGGCCGCGATCATGAGGCCGGTCATCGTCGACGCGGTAAAAGGGAACACCGGGAGGAGCAAGAACCGCCGACTATATCCGTCGGATTCATGGGCGACTTGCCCGAGGGAGTCGAAAACGAACTTTGGGCAAAGATGAAGAACCGACAGATTCGGACGCGGATACATAAGCTTACGCGGAAGATGGGTTTTGAAGAATCGCATTACGGGAGTGTTGAGTTTCATGAGATCGCCTGGAATAAGGACGTGTTGTTTGAGGCGCCAACCGTTCCTACGTTTTGCGCTTTCGGGGTCAAGACGGATGAGAAAGAATATAAGATATTTGTTTTTCCGTGGGTGTGGGAGATTTTGAAACGTGTTTGCCTTGTCCGCCGGCTTGGGCAGGCGGACCGCATTGATACCAAGCTGCTCAAGCGGTATCTGTGGGTGATTGCGTGGCATGAAATTCTTGAAATTACGTTAATAGAAAAGAATGGATGGAGCCGCGCATACGCGCATGAGTGGGCTGAACGTAAAACCCTCGAGCACTTTCCGCAGGACGCGCCGGTGGTTCTCGGGCTGTTTCAAAAATACCGCAAAGATCAGACCAGGGTTCAGCATAAGATTCGACCGCCTGCCCGGAAGAGCAAGCCTTGTTCAGCCGCTCCGGCATTATCCGCAGAGGACCAGCGTCTTAAGCAAAGGAAGCGTGAGGCGGAATTACGGCGTCAGGCCAGGGATGAGAAGCGCCCGCGATTGAATCGCCGCCGCGGTTTGGGCCGGGTGATGATTCTTAGTTGCACGGCTGCTGCCGGAACGGTTCTGTTGCCGGTGGAGATGACGATGATATTGGTTGGGATCGTGGCGGCAAGCGGGCTGATAGGGCTGTTGCTAAGCAGAGGTAGCGGAAAACGGTTTGACAAAGGGATGCGCCCAATTCGAAAGGCACATGAACCTGGGAAATCTGATCTTATGCGGAGTTTCGAAGATTATTTGACCCGAAGGTTCGGCCCTCCGATCACCCCTGAAGAAAGCAGGGAGATTGATACGGCCATGCAAAATGCCTTCCATCCTGATGCGCACCGCGAAGGGACCAACTACAGTTCGCCGTTGGATGACATCGTTATCCGGGACGATCTGAGACAGGCTATTCGTGATGAAATAGGCGAAGATACTAATCTGGACGGGATTGTGTTGGATGACGATTGGGAAGCCCCGGGAACAGATCCGGATCTGGACCAGCGGTTTTACTTGATGAGTAGAACATGTGTCGTGAAAGCAGTTTTTAATTATTTGAAAATGACCGGCCAAGAATATTGGACGCGTCAGAAATTCTCGCAATGGCTTATGGATCAATTCCCCGGTGAGAATGAGTCAATTGTGGTCTATTTCAAGCAGGAAGACCGGATTGTGTTTAACATGCGCGATATTCTCGATAAAATTTTGAGCAAGCTGCCCCATCAGTTTGAACTGATGATATGGAATAAACCGTATGGCAATGGCGTAAAGGACTATATTTTAATCGGCTGGTATGGATATATCCTGATGCAGTATCAGGGGCTTTACGAAGGCTGGAATATTTGGGACGCGGATGTGCCGGTCTTGTTTCTCGGCAATGCGGCGGAGATCCGCCGGCAACGCGAAAAGATCAAAAAGGGTTGCAGCCGTATGGAGTGGGATGATCTGGGCGTGGCTGATTGTCTGGGCTGGTCGCCGCAAGGCGAAAATGATGATGCCGGCGCGGTCTCGGCCGGCTTTTTGACCGACTTGCCGAGAAGCATCGAAGGCGAACTGATAGAAGGCATTCTTGACGGGCGCATCAGGACAGATATTCATCCGTCTCTCCTTGGAGCCGATCTCGGCCAATGTTACAGCCGGAAGATCCGCTTTTATCAGCTTGAATGGCTGGGATGTGAGTTGACAAGCGGACATCTCCGGCCGATCAGCGCCTTTACGATCAAGACCGATAGGGCATATATGATTATTCTTACCCCTCAGGCCTGGAAAATGCTGCAGCGTGCCGTTTCGGCAAGCTCGGTTAGACCGCGGATCGGAGCAGCCCCGGCAGCAACAAAGTATCGGCAATATCTAAAGGTGATCGCCTTGACACAGATCCGCACAATCCAGCTTATGCAGAAGCGTAATTTAACCAAGGTCCAGGCCCGGCAGAGGGCTATCGAAGAAACGGCTGCCATGATGGGAGATGATGCCCGCGCCGTTTATAAAATATTCAGGCAGGCGCAGGAATTAACCGAAGCATCCGAAGACAATGAGCCCTTGCGGCTTCGGGAGGAAGAAACGCCGGCTGAAAGAATCCCGACTGAGGTCGAGGCCTTTGACCGGCAGGCCGCGGAATTCGAGCAGGCGCGTCAGGCCCGGGAGACTGGCACAACGCATCCCATTTTGGGCCTGCTGGCCGGAATACTGCAAAAAACAGGCCGGCTTATAAAACGCATCTATTATCTTAAGGGTTCTATTGTGCTGATTTCGATCAGCCTTATCGCTGGTTGGTATGGCCTGAAATTTTACCGCAATTACAAGGACGTGGATAAGACCGTCTGGGGCCAGCCCAAGGCGGTCAATCTGGCCGAGGAATATAAGGAGATTGAATGGCACGATCCGCATGGCGTTCTGCGGTCAACCGAGGTCTCGTATGAGATCGACCAGGTCTTGAGCTGCCCGTGGGGGAATCGTTTTTATAATGTGAAGAGGGTTTCGGTTCACAAGGCCAGGAATAAACGCGGCGAAAAAGGCCTGCATTTTACCATTACCTATGACAGCCTTTTCAGCGGTCAGGGCCAGGAGGACTTCTTTATCCGGGGCCTTGCCGGCGCGGAATTAGAGCGCCTTCAGGATGCTATTCACGGCGGCGAT
>CAZBSU010000163.1:0-4662 GCA_964494745.1 uncultured Planctomycetales bacterium
GGTTTACGTGGTTGATGCCGACACCGAATATGAGAACGTGGCTGACGCCTCCCAACTGGCGGTAGATGATCCGGTCGAGATCATTTACATGGAGATGGACAATCAGCGCGTCGCGCTGGTCGTTACGATGGAGGAGCTGGATCTGGATGAGGGCCTGCTGCCGGAAGACGAGGAGGCCGGAGAGATGGCCGCGGAAGATGAGATGATGCCCGAAGAGATTCCCGCCGAGGACGACCTCCCGTGAGATGGGAAACGTTTTAACCGGAGACTTAATGCGGGATGGCATAAATATCCCTGCCGAAAGAATTTTTCGGCGGGGATATTTTTATTGAAATACTTTTTGAAGCCGTTACAATATTTTTAAAATAATGCGGGCCCTTTTGAAGCGGGGGAAAAAGGATACATGAACGAATTCTGTTTTAAAGACTGCACGGAAATCCGGGAATTGACCGGCAAAAAGGCCGATGATGAGGCGACCCTGATGGAGTTGATTGAGGAGGCGCCGCTGGATTCGATTTATTATCATACTCACAGTTATTTCCTGCGGCATTTTTATATCGCCGGCCCTTACCCGAATGATTTTGCCAACTGGGCCGCGGTCCAGGTCCGGGACAAGGCCCTGGGGGAGAAATTGTCCGGGGTGACGCCTTCCCCGTCGCATGACCTGGAGAGCGTGCGCAATGAATTGGTCGATATCATCGACGCGCATCTGTCCGAGATCCGCACCGTGCCGGCGGTCATTTTCGGCCAGCCGTTTTATTTTATGAAATCCAAGATCATCGAAGTGCCCACCCAGCTGTCCGTTCATGATTTGCAGGAATTCCGCGACGCCCTGGCCGTTGTCCACGCCAGCGCGATTTACAACCATATTTTTGAGGCGCGCATGCGGGTGCGCCGGGGCAAAAGCGATTTCGCGCTCTGGCTGGAGGATGTCCTCGGGCTGAAAGATCTGGCCGCCGGCATCGAGGGCATTGACGCCTACATGTTCAGTCTTGAAGGACTGCGGCAGAAGATTTTATCCTTATGTGACCGGGAATTGCAGAAAGGCAGTGATGGCGCCTAATATCACTTTGGAGTCCTACCACAATGTGGCCCCGGCCGGGACGATCGATCTGGCCTACAAACTCTCGGAACAGCTCAAAGGCCGCACCATGCTGCACGTGAATTCGACGCGCTGGGGCGGGGGTGTGGCTGAGATGCTGCATCGCCTCGTGCCGATTTTTAAGGACCTCGGCATCGATATCCGCTGGGACGTGATCGAGGGCACGCCGGAGTTCTACCAGGTCACCAAAAGTTTTCATAACGCGCTTCAGGGCGAAAGTCAGGTCATATCGCCCGAGATGTACGAGACCTATCTTAAGGTCAACCGCAAAAACGGCCGCAAGATGGATTTGAACGCGGATTTTGTCGTGATTCATGATCCCCAGCCGGCGCCGCTCATCTACAAGCGCAAAAAGGATTCGGCCTGGTTATGGCGCTGCCACATCGACGCCTCGCATCCCCAGCGCAAGGTCTGGAATTTTCTCAAACAATATGTCTCGCGTTACAATGGCGCGATTTTTTCCCTGCCGGGGTTTGCCCAGAAATTGAGTATCCCCCAAATCCTGATGTATCCCTCGATCGACCCGTTGAGCGATAAAAATCGTGACCTGTCGGAAGACGAGATCGAGGCCCTGACCGGGCCCTATCATATCCCGCGTGACAAACCGATGATCCTGCAGGTCTCGCGTTTTGACCGTTTTAAAGACCCGCTCGGGGTTATTGCTGCTTATAAGATGGTCAAAAAATATACCGATTGCTGCCTGGTCCTGGCCGGGGGCAGTGCGGCCGACGATCCCGAAGGCCGGGCCGTCCTGAATGAAGTCAAATCCGCGGCCGAGCAGGACGCGGATATTTTTATCCTGGATCTGCCTCCGGACGCGAACCTGCAGATCAATGCCCTTCAGCGCCGGGCCAGCGTTGTCATCCAGAAGTCGCTCAAAGAAGGCTTCGGCCTGACCGTGGCCGAGGCCATGTGGAAAGGCAAGCCGGTCATCGGCGGGTTCGTGGGAGGGATCACCGTCCAGATCGTCTACGGGCAGACCGGCTACACGATCCATTCTATTGAAGGGTGCGCTTACCGGATCCGGTATCTGCTGAATAATCCCGGTGTCGCTCAGCGCATGGGCGAGCAGGCCCGGGAATTCACCCGCCGCAATTATCTGATCACCCGTCATCTGTGCGATTATCTGGCGTTGATGCGGATGTATATCCGTTGAGCGCCGTTCGCCTGTCCGTCTGCCAATCTTGAAAATACAATTTACTATTTCAGGATACCGGAGTTATAATTTGATGACATCGGCCGGGAGCGCGGGTTTCCGGGCATTTCGCTCGGCCGCGGGATAAAGATCTGCGACAGGGCGGTCTTGAGCCGTGTCATCCGCTGGCGCACGGCTTTTTAACGAGAGGAGCAAGGGATATGCTGGGATTGGGCTGGCAGGAACTGCTGTTTATATTATTGATTGCCCTGTTGTTGTTTGGTTCGGCGAAACTGCCTGAGATCGGGCGTTCGCTGGGCAAGGCGATGAAGGAATTCAAGAAAGGGGTTAAGGAGATTACCGACGACGTCGAAGACAAGGATGCGGACCGTCACGATGGATGATAGTCTTTATCCTGAAGAATCCAGAAATCTTGACTTCCTCGGGCATCTTGAAGAATTGCGCCGGCGTCTGCTGGTATGCCTGGGCTTTTTCTCTTTGGCCAGCGTGGCCGCTTTCTTTCAGAAAAAGTTATTGATGGGCCTGCTCGAACGGCCGGCCGCCGGCCTCATCGAAAAATTAATCTTTATCGCCCCGGCCGAGGTCTTCGGCGCCTACATCAAGATATCTCTGCTCGGGGGTTTTATCCTTTCTTTCCCGGTCCTCCTTTATCAGGTTTGGGCTTTTTTGACCCCGGCCTTTGAGGAGACACCTATCAAGCGGTTGCGGATCCTGATCTGGATGCTGGCGGCCCTGCTTTGTTTTGCCGCGGGCCTGCTCTTTTCTTATTTTATCGCCATCCCGGCCGCCCTGCGGTTTTTGATCAGTTTCGGCGCGGATATAGCCCTTCCCTATATAACGTTGAACAAGTATGTTTCTTTTTTCGGGGCCTTGGTCCTGACCGGCGGCCTTGTTTTTGAAATCCCGATTGTGATGGTCCTGCTTGTCGATACCGGGCTGTTAAAGACCCGGACTGTGAAGACTCGCCGGCCCTATGCCTATCTGGCCATCCTGGTTTTGGCCGCGGTTATCACCCCCACCCAGGACGTGGTCAATATGCTTGTTTTTGCCCTGCCGATGATCCTTTTGTTCGAGATGGGCGTCTTGATATCGGCCCTTGTCGAAAAAAGCAAGAAGGGATAAGATTTAGGGAAGGCAAAGGGTCGGGATGGAAAAGGATGGGTTTTTATGCCCAAGCCGGTCTTTTGTGATAAAATAAAGGACCGTGAAAGAGTAGTTAAACAAATAATAGAAATTAAAGGAAGGTGGTTATGGGAAAAGGTGATAAAAGGACCAAACGCGGCAAGTTATACCGCGGGTCGTTCGGCAAGACCAGGACGAAAAAGAAGAAATAATCCTCCCGGGATTTGTCCCCGGGCCGGAATAGGTCTGCGATGGTTTGACCTTATTGAGCAAAGGAGATCTCTATGCGTGTCATGACGATAATGATGTCCGTGTTGCTGGTATTTGCCGCGGCCGGATGCGAGACCATGGGAGAGAACACCAAGAAAGGCGCCGGCCTCGGCGCTTTGGGGGGCGCGGCGATCGGCGGTATCGTCGGGCACCAGAGCGGTCACGGCCTGGAGGGCGCCTTGATCGGCGGAGCGGCCGGCGCGACCGCGGGCGGGCTATTGGGGCATTCGGCCGATAATGCCGCCAGTGGCCAGGCGCTGAGCGTGGTTGAGATCGCCCGCATGAGCGGGGAAGGGGTCCCGGACAGCGTGATCATCTCCGAGATCGACCGCACCCGTTCGCGTTTCACCCTTGATTCCGAGACCATTGCTTACCTCAAGAACAGCGGGGTCAGCGACCGGGTCATCGATCACATGCTCGCGGCCAGGTGATGCCCCCGACGGAGAAAGCCGCTCAAGATCATAGGCGCGGTCGGGAAATAAAACACTTGATTTCTTGAAGGGCTGTTGTATAATTCAATTATCTGCGGTTGAGGTCTTATCAAACTTCCTTCCTCGATAACCTCAAACGCATCGCTCAAAAACCAGTACCACATCACTCGCGACCGGAGGGAACCTCACTCTCCGGTCATTTTTTATTTTAATAGGAGCGAAAAGATGCTGCTGACATTGTTAGGTTGGGTTTGGCTTGTTTCCGGGATCATGTTCCTTTTAAAACCGCACTGGCTCCGCAATAAGCTTAAGAAAAAGAGCCTGAAGACCATTCGCCGATGGGCCTTTGCCGTGGCCCTGGCTCTGGGGTTGCTTTTGATCAAGGCCACCTGGGGCCTGGCCGGCTGGGTGCCGAAGCTGATTTTTATCCTAGGCTTAATCGGGATCTTCAAGGGGGTCTTTTTCCTGAAATCCCGTTCGGCCGAGCGGGTGGTGGATTGGTATGTCCGCCAGCCCATCAAGGTTTTCAGGATGTTTGCCGTGGGCCAGATCGTGTTCGGCGCGGTTATTTTGACCATATG
>CAZBSU010000164.1:0-4652 GCA_964494745.1 uncultured Planctomycetales bacterium
CAGGATGCGATAATCGATCGACTCAAAGTCCATGGCCAGGTTCGGCATGCCCAGCCCGCTCGGCCCCGACGGATAAGTCCAGATCTCCTTGTTCTCCCTTTTCAGCCTTCTCAGCTTGTTTTCATCGAACTTATCGAACTGAAAACACCAGATATCGATATCCTTGCCCCATTCGGGATCCTGGTCCGGGTCCCAGAATCCGTGATAACAAACCATGTTGTCCAGGGCCGGATAGGCCTTATGGATCATGGCGCATATCTTGGCCACGATGGGATTGCCGATCTTGCCCTCATCCCACGTGTAGATGTAGGTATAGGGCAAAAATTTGTTGAGTTTCAGGATCTCGCCGTAGGTGCGATACAAAGGAAACAGTTTATCGACATCTTCTTTGCTTTTAGGCCAGTTGTTGTTGAACGTGCCGCCGCGTTTGCCGATCGAAAAATTATTCAGCCCCAGCACGCGGTAGCGGTCGACACGGGCCATCTCTTTGGGGTTGGTCGGATCGATATTGAGGACCGGGTTTAGCCGGTAACGAAGCATCGTGCGCAAAAAGGCGTCGTTGAGGGCCTGGATACGGGCCTGATAGGCCTCGTCGGATTCGTTCTCCCGCTGGGGATAACGCGAACCGGTGATATGGGGATAAAAATCAAAAGCGGTCTTGAGTGAACTTTCGACGGGCAGGGTAAAATCAAAAACCCGCACCTGCACGGGGATCTTGCGCGAGGACATGTTCGCGGCCTCGAGCGTGACCGTGCCGTAATACATACCCGGGGCCGTGTCCTTGGACGCATACACCGTGACCCAAAATGGCTGGCATTTTCCCTGTGTCACCTCAAGGGGCTGGGGCGGCAGCAGCGGGTCCGGCCACTTGCCGACATATTTGACCGGATAATAGGGCCGGGCGGTTCGGACATAACCGACCACCCGCCAGCTTAACTGCCGACGGGGGATCACATCTTTGCCGTTTTCATGGATGAGATCGGTCAGGTGCAGGGCGACGCCTTTTAACTCCCGTTCGACCGCCTGGACCACAACCTGAAACGATTCGTATTCGTGACGGGCCATCTCCAAAGAAGCCGCGGTGGTAAAAACCGGTTTGACCAGGGTCCTGCCGTCCTGAAAGATCCGGTCCAGGCTCGAGGCCGCAAAAACCCGCGCGCCGTCGCGCACCGGGAAGTCGATCTCGGCCTCATAGCGCACCGGCCGTCCGAGATAGCGTTTGACGAGTTTATACCCGACAAAGACGCCGCCGGCCGCGACGACCGCCAAGAAAGAAAACAAGACATAGACAACCGCCACTCTAAGGTTTTCTTTGGATAATTTCATGGTACATATCCTTTAGTAATTGGCCCATAATGTTCCAGTCATATTGGCGAAGAACCAGCTCGCGGCCCTTTTGTCCGATCGAACGGGCGGTTTGGGGGTGATCCAGAATATCGACAATCGCCGCCGCAAAATCCTGCGGCCGGTCGGCCAGCACAATATCCTCGGCCCGTGAATGCGCGATGCCCTCGGCGCCGAGCGTCGTCGAGATAACCGGTTTGGCCATGGACATGGCCTCCAGGATCTTCAGGCGCGTGCCGCCGCCGATCCTGAGCGGCACGACAAACGCCGCGGCCCGCGCGATATAAGGCCGGACATCGTCCACGCGGCCGGTGACGCGCACTCCGGATTCGCGGCCGGCCAGCTGACGCAGGGCCGGGGACGGTTTTTTCCCCACAATATCTATCATAATATCGGCTTTTTTCTCTTTCAGCAAAGGAAAAATCTCATTAATGAAGTACCGCATGGCATCGTCATTCGGCAGCCAATCCATCGAACCGGTGAAGACCAATGTCCGCGAAAGAGGCTTGGCCCCTTTTGCAGCGGCGTCTTTCGCATCAGGAGACCCGGCACTTTCCGGCGCCTGTGCCGAAAGGTCCCTGGTACCTTTGGGGGCCCGGCACGTTTCGGCGCTGAAGTATTTCGTATCCACCCCGTTCGGCACGACCTTCACCGGGACGCGCGAGCCGGTAAGCCCGCGCAGGGTCTCGGCATCGTCCTCGGAAACCGCCGCGCACACCGAACACGCCGCCACGGCCTCGCGCTCATAAGCGCGCATCTTCTCAATTTGCCGGGTATAAATAAATTTCTTAAGCGGATTCTTCTCCACCTCAGCGCAGCGTTCCAGTATCCGGTATTCGACATTGTGGTCGTCGACCAACGCCGGGATATCCTTGACCTCGTCGCGGTACTGGGCCATGTGGACATGGTCAAAATGCACGGCGTCATAGGCGTTTTGCGCGATCAGGGTGCGGATGCGGGCGCGCATGGCCTGGGCAAAATATTTGGCAACCGATAAGGAACGCTCGTTGGCCAAAAGGAACTGGATCTTTTCCGGCAGGCCGGGCTCAAGATGCGGGACCAGATGGACATTGACCCGCGCCTCGCGGCGCAGCAAACGGATCATGGCCTCGTCGTTCCATTCGAACGAAAAACAGACCAGGTCCACCTCGGCAAAGGCCGCGCACTGTTTAAGAATATTCAGCGTGCGGATCTTGCCGCCGGTGTCGGCGGGATAAGGCATGCGGGGTGCTAAAAATAAAAGTTTCATGGGTGTTTATTGTGAATATTCTATCAAAATTCCTGCGGAATACATACTAATAATAACGTCTCTTTGCGAATCCGGCCCGAAACCCGCCCAGATTAGCTGTGCGGGTGTTATCAAGCCTGATGATCTATCTTTAGGTTTGATACCCGGGGCATGACAACTTACGGGAATCGGTCCTTGTTTCGTCTTATCCTGTTAATATCTTCGCAAGATCCAGCTTTTTCGAAACTTCTTGAACAGGTTAATAAACAACCCTTTAAAAAGGATGCGGGCATGGAGCTTTTGTTTGAACTTCAACGACGGGGTGTTAAAGCATTCCGTAATGCTGTAGCATGTGTCGCGTCCGATCTCCTGAAGGGCCTGGTAGGTTTTGTATCTTAAGGCCGGGGCGATATTCCTGCCGCGAAAAGCCTTCAAGACATACATATCGCATAAGTAGGCCTCATTGTCCTTCATGGCCGCACGATACAACTTGGAATTGCTTTCATCCAGATCGATCCAGGTAAAAGCGGCGATCTGGTTTTTAAACTTCACGCCGTAGCATTTTTTACCCTTACTAAAGAGACTGAGGAAGACCTGCGGGTTAAAGACCTGCCGTTCCGGGAGATCATTGATGATCTTAATATCTTCTATACCGAAAAAGGAGAATTCATAATCCGCGGGGTCCCCCTTAATCAATGGGGGAGGAATATCCGGCAGGGTTTCTTCCAACCAATAAAAAGGCGCAATGTCGATGCCAATCATGGCGAGACGGTCACGCAGGACCTGCATAACAAGGCCGTAGCGGGCTTTAGCGGCGATTTTTCTCAGGATCATGTGTTCTCAGCAAACAGTTTATGTTAGTATCCGGCATGTATCAATTTACAACCAAAGCCCCCCGGCATCCCTGAGGCGTGTTGAATTAAGTCTCGTGTCCCCATAATTCTATTATTTACTTCATCTTTCTGGTCGTATTTTGTTCCATCTGCGATTGGGCTGTTATTGCATTAGATATTGTATGTAACTTCTGGTTTTCCTTCTGCGCGGTGTTTTGCTCAACTATCGGTTGAGGATCTGTGACTCCCGGCTGAGTTTGCTTATTTGCGCCACCCTCGTCAGACTCGGTATTCTTTGGATCTTCCTTTTTAGTAACCGCAGGCCCTTGGCTTCCTGTCTGGCTTCCCTCGCCCTCTAATATCTCTCCTGCAGCTCCCATATTCGGATACGGGACTGGCACGGACGCGGGTGGTGCCTTGGGTGCTTTTACGACATTTGGGGTTGAAGAAACTCCCCCGCCGCCTGAATCGCCATCTCCGGAAGAATCTCCGGACGAATCTCCCGAGGAATCACCGCCACCGGAAGTGCCGGGTATTGTCACCCCGGTCATCCCTCCACCGAATGCCCCGCCGATACTGGTATCCGGTTTAAAACCTTCATTGATAATTTCCTGCATGATATCTTCGCTGGCTTGACCGGGAATATCTGTCAGAGCTTCACCCGGCATTAGATCCCGCGCTTCCGGCTTTGAAGAATCACTTTGCTTTTTCCCATCACGGCCGTAAACATCCTTTCTCTCATAAATATCACCCCAACCCGGCCGAATACTAAAAACCATAACAATAATTGCGAGAAACAATATTTTTTTCATTTTCACATCTCTCCTTTATTTATTGTTGGCCTTCATAATATTCCTGCCCATAATTTTTCTATAACTTCGCCATCAATTCATTTTTAAAAGCCTTAAAAGCAGATTCAGTGACCCCGAGCGGCATTATAATTATCAAATAATCACCCTGTTCGAAGTATTCCGGGCCAAATCCCATGTAATCGGTCATCATAATGTTAACCTGCTCAACTCTTTCTTTATTGGGACTTTTATCATATCCCGGAGGAAATTTTAAAACATTTATACTAAGGGTCCCCTGTGTCTTTAAGTATGTTATGTAAAACCACTCCTCAAGCTGATCCATGGGGCCAAAGGAATAATCATTCCAGGAACCTTTACCGACCATCAGCGCCCCATCTTCATCCTCCTATGTTAACAATCAAGTCTTATCTACTCGTAAGACTTTGATTTTTATTA
>CAZBSU010000165.1:0-4594 GCA_964494745.1 uncultured Planctomycetales bacterium
TGCCTTGAGGATATTGCCATCATGCGGGTCCTGCCGAACATCGCGGTCATCTGCCCGGCGGACACGGTGGAGGCGGCCAAGGCCACCCGCGCGATTGTTGCCCATCAGGGGCCGGTTTACATGCGGACATCCCGCGCGCCGTTCCCGGTTATCACCGACGAGAAAACACCCTTTGAGATCGGCAAGGCCAATCAGATGCGCGACGGAAAAGACGTGACCTTGATCGCCTGCGGGATCATGGTCTCCGAATGCCTCCTGGCGGCTGAGCAGTTGGCCAGGAAGGGCATTGAGGCCCGGGTGCTGAATTTGCATACGATCAAACCTCTTGATCAAGCCGCTGTCCTGCAAGCGGCGCAGGAGACCGGGGCGATTGTCACGGCTGAGGAGCATCAGGTCAACGGCGGGCTCGGCAGCGCGGTCGCGGAATATTTGGTCCAGCATGCGCCGGTGCCGCTCGAAATGGTTGCCGTCCGGGACGTTTTCGGGGAGACCGGTTCGCCTCGGGAGCTGTTGAAGAAGTTTGCCCTGACCGATGTTGATATTGCCGAGGCGGCGCAAAAGGTCCTGAAGAGAAAAACCTCAAAATGATCCCAACCGGAAAGGTTTTCGATGGAACGCACCAAATTGCATGAACTGGCCGATTTCGGCCAGAGCATCTGGCTCGACAATATCAGTCGCGGGATGATCACCAGCGGCAAGCTCCAGGGTTGGATCGACCGGGGCCTGCGCGGGCTGACCTCAAACCCCTCGATCTTCAATCAGGCCATCAGCCGCAGCGACGAATATGATCACGCCATTGCCGAGTTGCGTTCTGAGGGCAGATCGACCTTTGAGATTTATGATGAGCTGACGACCCGGGATATTCGCGATGCGGCGGACCTTTTTGCCCCGGTCTACAAGTCCACGGAAGGGCTGGACGGTTATGTCAGCCTGGAGATCAACCCGGAGCTGGCCCATGATACCAAGGCCTCTATCAAGGAAGGCCAACGCCTGTTCGCCAAAGTTGACCGTCCCAATTTGATGATCAAGGTGCCGGCCACGGATGCCGGGTTTCCGGTCGTGACGGAGCTCTTGGCGGCGGGCATCAACGTTAATGTGACGTTGATTTTTTCCCGGGATCAGTATTTGAGAACCGTTCAGGCCTATTTTGACGGCCTCGAGATTTGGTCCCGGCGCCGTCTGGGGGAGAAATGTTTGTGTTCGGTGGCGAGCGTTTTTGTCAGCCGGGTTGATACCGTTGCCGATAAGCTGATCACGGAACGATTGGGCGTCCTGAACGACGACAGCCAGCGTCGGCGGCTTGAACAGCTTCGGGGCCAAACCGCCCGGGCCAATTGTCGTTTGATCCTGGCGGCCTGGCGTGAATTGTTCAAAAGCGAATCTCAGGCCCCGGTTGTCCATCCCCAGCGGGTGCTTTGGGGCTCGACCTCGACCAAGAACCCCGATTACAGTGACATCAAATATATCACCGAACTCATGACCCGCCCTACGGTTAATACCGTCCCGGGAAAAACCCTGCTGGCCTTTCTCGATCACGGGGCTGTGGCGGAAGCCCTTACCCAGGATACGCGTGAGGCCGAGGATGTCTTGCGTCTGCTAAACGACCAGGGCATTTCCATTGACCGGATTTGCGATCAGCTCCTGATCGACGGTGTTCAGGCCTTTGAAAAGGCGTTTAAGGAACTTTTGGCCGCGATTGAGAGCAAGGCCCGGCAGCTTTGTCCAAAGTCCTAATCAGGACCCCCTTGTGGCCCAGGCCTAGTGACTGAACCGGTCACGAAGAATATGGATTCTCAAACCCCCAAGCCTCTGTATGAAAGCAAGATCCGGCGTCTGTCACGTCTGTGGGGCGGATTGATTGCCGTCGCGGTCGTCTTTCTGATCCTGTTGATTTTGTCCCTGATCAAGGTCACGCCGTTTGCGGTTTACAGCAATCCGAAATTCGGCCTTCAGATAAAATATCCCGAATATTGGAAGATCATTGAATATCCCGAAGGGGTCGAGGCCATTCTCTTTATGTCCCCGCCCGAAGACGAGAACGACCGATTTTACGAGAATATCAATATCACCAAGAAACCGGTCCCGCCGGACAAGCGCAACTTCAAGGATTTCAGCGATGAAGCGGTGCGTCAGCTTACGGGCGTTTTCGAGGAGAATATTCAGATCCTGCAGTCGCGGACGATCGGCATCGCCGGGCGCCCGGGGCATCTGCTGATCTTCAAAGGCCGGGGGGAAGACAGCGCCAAATACATGCATGCCTGGTTCACATCCGGGGCCACCGCGTACATCATTACCTACACGGCCCGGGAAAAGGATTTTGATAATTATTTTAAGGACGCCATGGATATGATCAAATCCGTGCGTTTGCTGTAACCCGACGGACCCGTTTTCCGCCCATGATCTTCAAGCTCCCGCCATTTTTTCGTTCCAGACTACTATCCGCTGCGCGCCAACCGATCCCCATGGAGGAACATGCCGGTCAGCCGGTATGCCCGCTGTTCGGCACCTGCGGCGGGTGCCAGTATCAGGATATCCCTTATCAACAGGAACTCAGGCTAAAGCAGGACCGGTTGCGGACATTGTTTACCGGGCGGCGGGAGTGCCCGTCCAAGATCTGGGACGAGATCGTCCCGTCTCCGCGGCTTTATCATTACCGCAGCCGGCTTGACCTGAAACTCCTTAAGACCCGTTCGCAAGGCCTTTTTATGGGTTTTTCCCCGACGGAAAGATACCGGGTGGTCGAGGCCGCGGCCTGTCCGTTGGCCATGGAGGCGATCAGCGATTTTTTGCCGGCCTTGAAACAGGAGGCGGGGGAACGGCTGCCGGCCAAGTACCGCAATGCCAATCTGGTCATCAAGACCGGTGACGACGGGAGGGTTTTTTGGGGCGGGATCGGCCGGCGGTCCCTGCGGATGCGGCCGGAAGATTATCTTTGGACCGAGGTCAACGGCCGGCGCATCTTTTTTTCTTTGGATACTTTTTTTCAGGCCAATCTGTCGATCCTGCCGTTGGTCATGGATCGGATCCGGGGATTCGGTTTTTGGGACCGTTCAAGCGTGTTTTACGATCTCTACGGCGGGGTGGGGCTGTTCGGTCTTGGCCTGGCAGATCGGGCGGCCGAGGTCGTTTTGGTCGAAGAAAATCCGCATGCCGTGCGGGTGGCCGAATACAACCGCTCCTTTCACGGGTTCGGTCATTTCCGGATTATTCCCGGACGGGTCGAAGATGTCCTGGGACAGCTCGACCTGCCGCGCCACGGCCGCACGGTCGGGATGATCGATCCCCCGCGCCAGGGGTTGGGGCCGGCGGCCGCGCCCCTGGCCGAGAAGCTTAAAGATTTGAAGGTCCTTATGTATCTGTCCTGCCGGCCCGAGGCCTTGCTGGCGGACTGGGATGTCTTTCACCGCGCCGGCTGGCGGGCGATCCGGATTATCCCGTTCGATTTCTTTCCGCGGACCCGTCATCTGGAAACGTTGCTGGTGATGTCCCCGGCAGGAAGGATTTAGCGCCTGCCTGAGGGAAGAATGTGATGTTTAGTTGATTTTGGCCCCCAAACTCCATATACTGTAAAGATGAAACCAAGGTTGATGGATCTCATTTCTAAACGTTAACCGTTTAAGAATATGCCTGCTCTGACCTCATTCTTCGACCGATTTAAGCTTGTCCAGCAGGTGCCGATCTTCCGCAAACTCAACTGGTTTGACCAGCAGAAGATTGCCCACCGCTGTCAGGTTGTGGTCTATCGTAAAGGGGAAGTTATTTGCCGACGCCAAGATCCGGCCGACAATCTTTATTGCGTGATCTTCGGCCGGATTCAGGCTTATACCGAAGACACGAACGGGAAAATGACCGGCGTCGAATTCATTCACCGCGGCATGTATTTCGGGATCATCTCGTTGTTGACCGGCGAAGGGCATTCGCTGAGCTTTCGCGCGATCAACGATTCGACCGTGCTGATCATTGAGAAAAATGATTTTCAGGTCATCCTCAAGTCCATCCCGCAGCTGGGCGTGGTTTTTTCGCGTAGTCTGTCTCAGCGTCTTCGCCGCCGCACGACCGCTACCAAGAATATTTTCGAAAGCAATATTATCTCGATATACGGCCCGGTCAAAGGGACCGGTTCATCGACTTATGCCGTCCATCTGGCGCTGAGCCTTCAACGCGAGACACAGAAAAAGATCATCCTGATCAATATCGTTTCCCGTTCGCGGCCGTTGCCCTCCTCAACGACGGCTACCTTGAACTGGAAGGAGGCCCCCGCGTCTCTGTCGGCCATGATCGGCGATGACAGCAAGGTCGCCGCCGCGATCAAGCGCGGCAGCGGCATTCCGGTCGACCGGCTCAATGTCAGTTTCGATCCCGCCGACGGGCACCCGAGCGGTCAGATCAGTCCGTTCGTGACCAGCCTGGTTGACGATTACCATTACATCATTGTGGACCTGCCCAATGAGATGGATGACATTGTGCTGGAAACGCTGACCCAGTCTGATCTGATCCATCTTGTCACCCGGGATTCGAGCGAGCATATGCGCCTGACCGGCGACGTCCTCAACAAACTCGAGGCCGGGACCATCCTCGAGTCCGACCTCGGGAA
>CAZBSU010000166.1:0-4581 GCA_964494745.1 uncultured Planctomycetales bacterium
CAAAGATATCTCCTCCAGGGTCAGGTTGATGCCGTAATGCGCCAAAAGATCTTTGAGGGCATAGACACCGCAATTGAACGGATGGATATCTGGCTTCTGAATCCAATCCGTGACCTGGTTGATCTTCTTCTCGGTGTACGAAATTTTTGAATTAATATTGATATGTCGCTTTTGGCCGGTGCCGAAAGACGGGAGGTTCAATTGGACCAGAGGCCTGTCCTGGTAAGAAACCCGGCCCAGCAAACGACGGATACTGTCTGCCAGATGATCGGAAATGATCTCTTTTTGTTTTTCTTCGGAATAAAATGGATTTACAAAACGGATGCCGCCTTCACCCCAAAGCACGGCCGGATTGTAATTAAAGGCCCAGCTGATCTGTTCGGGAACAAACACCAGGACGATCGTAAAGGCGATGATCCTCAGCCAGGATTTAAAGCGGCTTTTAAACTGTTCTGGTTGGGTGCGGGATTCGAGGGATTGGATGTAAAGAGACAAAGCCGCCTCATCTTTATTTTTATTATTAAGATGATGCGGATTATTATTAGTATGTTTATCCAATTTAGACTCCCGACATGATTAACAAGAATGTCCAGACTGGACATTTGAAATGTCCAGTCTAAAAATTGAGATGTGAAATCGATGAAGATGGTTGATTGATATGATAAAAGCTATCTCGCCGTTGTGGCAAGATACTGTTGAGGCTTTAGGTATATCTTTTTGTCTGATCGGCATGGGCTTTTGTGATTTTAGTCCTGAATGCCGACAGGCCGCAGAAAAACAAAAAAGGCCTGCCACAGATCAAAGGCAGACCTTCTTAAAAAACCGACAAAATGTTTATGAATTTGGTGAATAAATGCAAGATCCGTGGCCTATCCGCATTATTTTCAAGAACAAGTTCAACTGACATATAAAGTATACCATTTAAATATACATAAAACAATGTAGGCGAAAATTTTTTTGGCTTGTAAGCTTGTTATTATCAACACCTTTCATTCTTTTTTAAAAATTTTACTTTACCATAACATCGATTCCTTAGCCCTGCCAATGAGTTAGCTATCCTAATTTTTGAAACGAAAAAAGGAAAGGGGTTTCTTGGGCAAACTCGACGTCAGATGGTTGGCTTTTCAGGACAGGAATTGAAGATCAACAGAGACCTTCATTCTTACATGAGAATTGATTTTTTGAGGTTGATTGTTCCAGAATGGACATTCTTAGATTGGACATATATTTACATCAGAATGGACATTTTTAGCGCCCAGGCCTCCTTGATCTTTCTTCAAAATTTTGACGGATATCCCACGCGCAAACTGGAAACATGGCAACACACCTTCTTTTTCCCAGCGAGCCATGCACCTTTCCGAAGTGACTGGGGCGCAGCGACCCGGAACGAGGAATGGGTTATGGCGAGCCCTCCTTTTCAACGAACCGCAAATATTGAGCAGGAACCCCTTTAAAGGCCTGCCATAGGTCTCGTGGCGAGTTTCGAACGCAGTGAGTTGTCTGAGCCGCGAGGCTTATGGCAGGCCTATCGCAAACAAAATGTTCCCCAGCGAGCCATGCACCTTTCCAAGGCGACTGGGGCGCAGCGACCCGGAACGAGGAATGGGTTATGGCGAGCCCTGTTCTTAACGATTCACAAACTGGGCTGCGGGACTTTTCTCGATGAATTCAAGAAAGACGGGACCGGCGACAAGGATGCCGACAACGGGAAAGATAAAAAAGAGAAGCGGGATCAACAATTTGAGCGGGGCCTTCATGGCAATCTGTTCGCCCCGGCGGAAACGGGCCAGACGCATGTCCTCTGAGAGAATGTTCAGGGCCTCGGAGATCGAGGTCCCCATTTTATCCGCCTGGATCAATGTCCGCGAAAAGGTCTGTAAATCCTGCAGTTCGTATTTATTGGCCAAATCCTTCAGGGCATCACGCCGGGTCTTGCCGACATTGATCTCCTGCAGCAGGACATTGAGCTCGTTGACCAGCACCGACGGGGGAGATTTTTCCACCACCCATTTGAGCGCCAGCATAAAATCCAGCCCGGCATTAACGCATAATCCCAGCAGGTCAATCGCATCCGGAAGCTCTCTGACCATGGCCGACTTCACCTTTCTGATCCGGCCACGCAGCCACCATTCCGGGAGCATATAGCCGATCGAAATGGCCATCAAGATAAGGAACGGCAGCATGTCCGGCTTGATGAGGGGAAGGAACAATAGGATCCCGGTAATGATCCCGATCTCCTTCAGCAGGAAGAACTCCTCCGGGATCAGGCTCACATGAGCCACGGACAAATCCTTTTGGATCCGCTTGCGCAACGCGCCGGAACAGAGCGGACGATTGAGCATGGCAATCGACCTGACCAGCCCGCCCATAAGCCCAACCTGCTTTTTCTTCGACGAGGATTCATACCCGAGCGACCGCAGGGTCGGGCGGTGCTCCCACTCCATGGGGAACATGCCGAGGATCAAGCTGAACCCGGCCAAAAACCAAAGTATTAAGATTAAAACAAGCATCGTGATGTCGAGAACTAGCGTATGGCGATTAACAATTAGAGATTCATTTTCGGGCAGGCTCTAAGCCCGTCGTATTTATAGTAAACGAATTCCTTTATCCTGTCAGCCTGAATTAATAATCCTTAAAGGTGCTGATCTTCCAGATCAGCAGCGCGCCGATAACTTCCGAAATAACGGAATAAATCAAAAGGCCGCGGCCGACCTGAGACGAGAGCATGTAATCAAAAAATTTCGGATTCGTCGACGTAATAAAAACGGCAAAAAGGATCGGAAGCAGGGACATCACGACCCCCTGGATCTTGCCTTGAATCGTCAGCGTTTCGATTTGCGATTTGATCCGCTTGTATTCGCGGATAACTCCCACGATGCGCTGAAAAATAACCGGCAGGTTCCCGCCGGTCTCGCGCGCGAGCAGGATCGCCGTGATCATCTGCTGCAAAGCCGACGAGGGCATGCGGTAATACAGGTGGTTCAGCGCCTCTTCCAGGGACACGCCCATCTTGTTCTCGCCGAGGACCGTCAAAAACTCTTGGTTGATCGGGTCCGGCATCTCCTCGACGACCGCCTCCATGGCCTGGATCAAGCTCAGCCCTCCCCTGAACGAAGAGGACATGATCATAAGGGCGTCGACAAGCTGGTCCTCAAATTTTTTGCGGTTGCGGGCGATCAGGGTCCGGATATAAATGCCGGGAAAAATAATCCCGCCGATCACGCCCAGGATCACGCCGAAAATCTTAATCTCGTCGGGAAAAAGGACATACAAAATGCCGGCCATCACAAACGGCGCGAAGGTATACATCCGGACTAAGGTCTTGATCTTTTGCCGGGAGACGACGCGGTCCAGGCGTGAGGAAACCTGACGGTCGCGTTTCTGCTGCATGATCACGGCCTGATTGTAAATAACCGGGATCACGGCATAACCGACCAGCGTCATGGTCAGGAAAACAAAAAATAAGGGAAGGGCTGCCATAAAAAGTATTACTTAGTCATCCGTTGTGGTGATGTGCTGCCCATAAACGCAATTATTATAACACTGCAAACAATGCGTATTATAAGCCTCCCAATTCTCGACGGCAATCGTGCAGTCGCACGGGGGGTTGGCCATTTCGATACAGCGCCGGTCAATCCAGTTGTAAATGCGGTCCTCCACTTCTTCGCAGGGATACCTGTCCCAGAATTCTTGTTCCGTCGCCGCCGGCTTGCAGTGCGTGTAATCAAAAAAAAGCTCCAAGGTCCCGCCCTGTTCCCCGTCCCGGCCGAAATTGCGCGGGTCATACTGCCGGCCATGACCAAAGGCATCCCCGGCCGTCTTCCAGGCGCCGGCGATCCCGCGATAAATATACCGCTGAAAAACCAGAAAGGCCGTCAGGACAAAAACGATCAATGCCGCCAATTCCACGGTGGAAGCGGCTTTCCGGCCATAAAACCATTTAAACATGAAAACCCCGTCTTTGAAAGGCCTGTCTGCATTAATTGAAACGGCAACCTCAAGAAAAAAATCCTGTCCCTAAGCCGTGCGACCTCCCTGACAAGACCCCTGTTGCCGATATTTTATCCTAATTGATCCCGCGCAAAAACCGGTCATCACATTCGATAAACCTGAGCTTAAACCCCTTCTTATCAAAAATCGACGTCCCCGATATCCTGTTGCCTGTCAGCCATCGGAAAAACCGGTGAAAAATGCTGCCTTCCTGGCCGCGGCCGAAGAAATATTCCGCGCAGGTCTCCGAGGCCATGCCCTGCTCAAGCAGGTTGTGGACATTGCCCCAGCACATCCAATACATATCCTCTTCTATTTCATCGCTGCCGAGGTCCGGAACATGATTCAGCATAATCGCATGCCCAAGCCGTTTTCGCTCAACCGTGCCGTCCCAAGCCGACTGATCGGCCCAGCGCCGCACCAGGCACTCGACCGCGAGCTCAACCCTCACCTCAAGACCTTCCGCCGGGAATCCGTGCGCATGCCTGCTCAGGTCTATGACGCCAGTTCCGATATCGTGCTAACCGGCGCATTGCCCAAGGTCAAGCGCCTGCTCAAAAGGCGCGGCATCCGATATCGGATACGCGATTT
>CAZBSU010000167.1:0-4573 GCA_964494745.1 uncultured Planctomycetales bacterium
GCCCAGGTCTTCTTCAGCCGGCACCAGGCCGGGGATGTTGTAAAGATCGACGATCGCGGACGTGATCCCGGCAAAGATCAAATGGTCCCCGGCAAATATTTGTTCAGCATGCGAAACCGCGCCCAGAGACTTTCCGTCGCGTTCGATCGTGACCAAAAACAGGCCCTTGAGACTCCGCAACCCCGCTTCCTGGATCGTTTTGCCGGCCAGGTCACATTCTTCATTAACACGCAGGGTCGTGACATATTCTTTGGGCTGTTCCTTGATGACCTCCATGATATCCTTGCGGTCCGGCAAAAGCCGTTTGCCGATAAAGGCCATATAAAACCAGCCCAGAACGGCGCACGGCAGGCCGATCTTGGTCAATTCGAACATCGACAGGCCGGTCATCTTATTATCCAACATAAGGCCATGAACGACCAGATTGGTCGAGGTCCCGATCAGGGTGCAGATCCCGCCGAAAATGGATGCGTACGACAGCGGGATCAAAAATTTCGAGGCCGAGATATTCAATTTTTCGGCCCAACTCTTAACGACCGGGACGAACATCAGCACGATCGGGGTATTGTTCAAAAAGGCCGACGCGGCCGTGACCGGGATCATCATCCGCAGCATCATCGCCGAAATACCGCCGTCTTTTTTCATGGCCAAAAAGCGCCGGCTTATGCCGTCCAGGGCCCCGGTGTTCTGAACGGCCTGACTGACGATGAAAAGCACGGCCACGGTCATCATGCCTTTATTGGCAAAGCCCGAAAGCGCCTCGCTTGGCGTGATGATGCCGAAAAGCATCAGGACCGCCAGGGCCGCGAAAAGGATCGCGTCCGAGCCGGTGATCTCAAATGCCAGCGCGGCGGTCATCAAGGCAACAACACCGATTGTCAGGTAGGCTTCAAAAGACATTACAATTTCAGCCCTTTGGGGATGTAGCCCTCCCGCTCCAGGTATTCCAACACATAGGTCGCGCTGTCGCGCGGCGATTCGTTTTCGGTCCGAACGATGATCTCGGGATTCTCCGGCTCTTCATACGGGGCCGATATCCCGGTGAACTGCTTGATCTCACCGCTGCGGGCATTTTTGTATAAGCCCTTGGGATCGCGTTTTTCGCATTCCTCAACCGAAGTCTTAACAAACACCTCCAAAAAATCACCCGCCTCAAGCCGCTCCCGGGCCGCCTGGCGGTCGGCGCGGTAAGGCGAGATGAACGACGTAATGACCAGAAAGCCGGCATCGGCAAAAAGTTTCGCCACCTCACCGATCCGGCGGATATTCTCCTTGCGGTCCTCGGGCGAAAACCCGAGATTCTTATTCAACCCGTGGCGGACATTATCCCCGTCCAAAACGTAGACCTGACAGCCGCGCTGAAAAAGCAATGACTGCAGTTCGACCGCGATCGTGGACTTGCCCGAGCTGGGCAGGCCGGTGAACCACAACACCGCCCCCTTATGCCCGTTGCCCTTTTCGCGGTCTTTTTTCGTGATCTTCGTGTCATGCCAGGTGATATTACGCGCCTTGACCAAGCCGGCCTCGGCCGGGGCCTGGCCCCGGTAAAATTCTTCCAGGATATCCGCGACGGGTTTGCGCATGATCCGCTCATCAATCGGGGCGCCGGTCTTTAACTTCTGGCGCAGGTCCTTGCCCGCGATCCTTACCACGTGATAGCCCTTGTCCTTGTAATCCTCGATCAGCCCGACCTTGCCCAGCTCTTCAAAATAGGCCGCGAACCCGACATTCAAAGGCTTGATCTGAAGCTCGCCTTTCAGGCGGGTGAAGATCTCCTGCGCGTCGAAATCGCCCCAGACCTGGGTGCCATCGTCAAACGGCGCGTCCGCGTGCCGCCGGCCGATGATGATATCCGTGAACCCGTAGTTCTGGCGGTAAATGGCGTGCATGACCGCCTCTTTAGGCCCGGCATAGAACATCTTGATATCCAAACCGATCAACTGCAGGTTGTCGGCCAGATCGAACTTTTGTTTCTTCCAGAAGGCCTCGTCCTTGTCCCCCTGCCCGATCAGTTTCTGGTCAACCAGGGCCTCGTAGGTGCGCATGCGCACCTCGGCCGGGACATCGTCCTTTTTGGTCGAGCCGACCAGGGGATTGAGGATAACGCCGGCGGCAAGCCCCTGTTTGGTCAGCGTCTCCATGGCATAGACCATCGTGTATTCATGCGCGCGGTGCAGGGCGTTGCGGGTCTGAAAGGCCACGATCCGCTGCCAGCCGCGCTCCTGAAACAGGGCGCGCGTCTCTTCGGGCGTGAGCATATATTTGCCGTAAACCGGATGTTTCTCCGGCCGAATGGCCCAGATCTTACCGCCGATCAGATGACCGCGAGGGTCGTCATGGACGATGCGCGGGCCCGGATGATCCTTGCGTTCCGTGCCGTAAACCGCGCGGTTATACTTGGCCTTATCAAAAGGATAAATATCGGCTATCTCGATCACGCCGATGATCTGGCCGTGGCTGTCTTTGACCGCCGCGGTTTCGCCGGATTTAAAGGATTTCTTTTCTTCATCGGTAATAGGGAAAATGATCGGGATCGTCCAGGCGTATTTTTTGCCGTCGCGTTCGATGACTTCCGCGTCAAGGACCTGATGAAATTCGGTCTCGGTCATCGGGCCTTCGAGCGGCGACAACCCTCCGTCGGCAATGCGGTAAAAACTGGAGAGGTCCGCGTCCGAGATCGTGTAGATCTTATGCTGTGACGCCTGCTCGATAAAATGCCTTCTCTCAATCTCCGGGATAAGCCGGTTAATAAGCGATATGCCTCCATGAGGATTTATCAATTGCTGCTCTGTCATTCAACTTCCTTTCTAGAAAAAGACATGGGTTAAGGTAGAGTTACCTTTAGCTCTATTTATACTTCTGGGGAACGATGATCACATCTCCCTTATCGGTCTTGGAGAATCCGGTTTTCTGAGACTCGGTGCGGCCGTCGGCCTTGATCACATAAAGGCCTTTGGCATCCCCGTTGTCTTTGATGCCGCCGACCTCGGCGAGATAATATTCCGGGGATTTACCGGGCTCAAAAAGGATCGATTGCGGATGATAAACCGCGCCCGTGACCAGAACCCAGTCCGGGATGGCCGGGATAAAAAGCGAATCGCCTTTTTCGAGTAAGATATCCTTCTCTCCGGCCATGATGGATTCCAGATCAATAATGATCCGGCCGTCAGGAATCCGGCTGGCCAGGGTGGCCAGGGCTTCACGCCGGGCCTGAAAAGCCTTCTGTTGCCTTTGGCGCTCTTCATCGGACAACAAAAGTCCGGCCAGGCGCGCCTCCTCTTCCAGGATCAATTGTTTTTGGGCCGCGATCAGGCGGTCGGTGACGGACTTTTCTTTACTTTTCAACGACGGACGGACAAAAACCGCTCCCTTAAGAAAGGCCGTGCCCGGAGAGATCTCAATCTTTTTCAACAAGGTGGAAAGTTTTTCGCCCTGATCAATCCGGTACCGTCCCGGGGCCTGAACCTCACCGGTGACCTGGACCTCATTGAATAAATCCTTTTGGTAGGGGGAAAAATCCGAGTCCGTCCCGATCATGATCGTGTCAAAATTCCTGATCCTGAAATCCTCTTCCGGCGTGACCCGGTCGGCGGACGACAAGATGATCTCTTTGCCGACCTCGGTCTGAAGGGTATCGGCATTAACGCGGATAACCGAGATCTTGCGTTTTAAATTCACCGGCCGCATGCCGCCGGCCATCCCTAAGGCCTGGCTCAGCATCGGCTCCCCGGGCAGGTCATAAATGCCGGGATACCGCACGTCTCCCCGAACGGCGTAGATATTCTGGATCGCCGGCACAAAAATGACGTCATCGTGTTTGAGATATTGCGCCTCGCTCTCGCGGCCTTTGAGGATATAATCATAAAAATTGAAGCTGTCGATCACCTGCCCGGCGCGCCTGAGCCGGATATCCGCCAGCGTTCCGCTAGTGTTCGGTCCCCCGGCCTTGGCCAAAGCGTCCAAAACCGAAGCGCAGGGGCTGACCTGATAGGCCCCGGGTTCGGTGACATTGCCCAGAACCTCGACCACGATATCCCTGACATCCTTGACCCCAAGCTCGAATTCGACATTGGTGAACTTTTGGTCGATCTCGCGCCGCACCACCTCGCGGGCCTGATTTAAGGTCAGCCCCATAATCCGGATCTTACCCAGCGGCGGAATAACCATATCCCCGTCCCGGTTTAACGTGACCTCATACGAACCCTCCATCTTGCCCCACAAGGTCAGCGCGACCGTATCCCCGTAACCGAGCCGGTAATCCGGCCCCAGCCGACAGGCGGCCTGGGCGCCTTCTTTTTTATCCAAGGCCATATCCGGGAGCCGGTTCAGCCAGACCCGCTGCAGGTCCTTATTGAATTGATAAAATATCTCATCGGCATTCGCTTGGTGTGGGAAAACAAGAATCAGGGCTAAAACGAGGATAACTGTTGACTTGCGCATCAATTCCTCCTAATTCATGGCGGGTAAAGAGGTTTTGTCTCTACTTAAATGTCTACTAGTGTGAGGATATGAATTATAACTTATTTTAGTCAATCCTGAAAAAGCCTATTTTTAGGTTTTCAGAATTATAGTT
>CAZBSU010000168.1:0-4531 GCA_964494745.1 uncultured Planctomycetales bacterium
ATAAGAAAAAGTATATCAAAAATATATCAAAAGTCGCCCGTTTACGTCATATTGAATATTAATATAAATATATATTATATTTTATTAATGAATACTCTCAATCAATTATTCTACCATATGTTATTCAAGGCCTTTCGTGTGCTCGTTTGCGCGGCCTTAATTTTTACGCAACTATATGTAATATACCCACTTAAAACATATGCCCAGCCCATGCGGCCTTTGCCTGAACCGGGCCAGATGGTGGGTTCGAGCGAGCGCTATGTCCCGGCGATCATGAAGGGGCTGAGAGTCTACCCTGAGAATCCATTCCGTTTTGATTTCATCATAGATACCGGGGACACGGATTTTCATAACGGCGGCATGGAAGAAGAGTCCGCCAAATTGATCAAATATTTTCTGGCCTCCCTGACCGTGCCCGAAGAGGACCTTTGGGTCAATTTATCTCCCTATGAAAAAGACCGGATCGTTCCGGAAAAATTCGGTGTTACCGAAATGGGCCGCGATCTTTTGGCGCAGGACTATCTGCTTAAACAGCTGACCGCGTCATTGATCTATCCCGAAGATGAATTGGGCTCTGAGTTCTGGAAACGCATTTATCAAAAGGCCTATGACCGTTACGGGACGACCGAGATCCCGATCAATACGTTTAATAAAGTGTGGGTGGTCCCCGACAAGGCGGTTGTTTATCAGAACGGCGATACGGCCTTTGTCGCCGAAAGCCGGCTGAAGGTCATGCTGGAAAAGGATTACCTTTCCCTGCGGCAGAATCTGAATGACGCGGACCTCGGCACCGACCGGATGGAGACCGAGGCCGTTGAGGATGTCAGTGATGTCTCCACCGGGATCATCAAGGAGATCATTCTCCCGGAGATCGAGAAGGAAGTTAATGAGGGGCGCCATTTCACTCTGCTTCGTCAGGTTTATCATTCGCTCATTTTGGCCACCTGGTTCAAGCGTAATTTAAAACAGAGCATGCTGGCCCGGGTGTATGTCGGGGAGAATAAGGTCAACGGTGTTGACGTCGAAGACAAAGAGATCAAGGAGAAGATTTACAGCCAGTATCTGGATGCCTTCAAGCTCGGCGTGTATGACTATATCCGTGAAGTTATGATATCGCGACGGACGAGTTTATCCCGCGGAAATATTTTGCCGGGGGCATGAAATTCGGCGACCTTTTGGCGAGCGCGTTTGAGGTGCGCGAACCGGGTCCGCAGGCCACGCTGGAGCACGCGGCGGACACGACCCGGGGACGCCTGACCACGGTTTCCGCGGTCCTGGATCCGGTGCGGGACCTGGACCAGATGCGCAAGATTCTGGAAATCCTGCCGCAAAGCGAAGACATCCCGCAGGTCGCGCGGGACGCTGCCGGCGAAGAGCGCATCCTTGAACAACTGTTGGATTATTTTGCCGACCAGGACCTTGTCAACGAGGTCCGCGAGGAGACCGTCGACGGCAAGCCGGTCAAGATTTATATCCTGAAAACGGAGGCCGAGCAGGACCAGGTCGGGCAGGCGATCCGGCGCTATGTGTTTAACCTGCGCGGCGGCGTCCGCGCGGTGAATTTCAAGGGCACCGAAGGGGTATGGAAGATCGTGGGCTTTGAGAATGAGATCGAAGGCCAGCTGGAACTGGAGCGCGAGGAGGTGCGCGAACGCATGGCAGGCCGGCACTGGATGGTGGCCTACAACAATGCCCGCCGCAAGCTCGGCCTTAAAGCGGGGTTGATCGATGAACAGGGCGCCAGGGAGCAGTTCGAAGTGGCCCGCCGGGACACGATCTCCGCGAGCATCCGGGATGACGAGAACGCCTACGGCGGCGTGTTCGCCGAGCACCCGGAACTGGCCGTGACCCCGCCGCCTTTCAGAAAGCACGAGAAAAACCGCTATGTCGATTTCACCACGACAAAGACCGAGAAGACAGAGGCGGAAATTCAAATGGAACTGGACCTCACGGTTCAGCGTGAGCATTACCGTATGTATCGCATCAACGGTTTTATCCGGCCGGGAGATAATGCCGAGGCCCGGGTTATCCACGGCGTTTTTGACCGGTTGATCGAGGCGTATAATATCCAGGCCGACCTGCTGGGCCAGCCGCACTTTATGGGTAAGCTTTTTGTTGTGGATTCGCCCGCGGTCAATGCCTTTGTATTCGCCGAGCACACGGATGTTTATGTGTATGCAGGGATTATCAGGGAGTTGGCCCGCTATGCCCATATCACGGGCCAGCCTTTCTCCGCTGACCTGCTGGCCGCGCTCATGGCGCATGAGTTGACCCATGTGCTTCAGCACAGTTCGTTTATGGGGTTGTCCTTCACGGATATCGTCAAGGACGAGAAACTGAACAATGAAATCCTGGAGATGAAACGCAAGGCCGAATACCACGCGGATGAAGGCGGTATGTCTTTGCTGAGTATCGCCGGGTATAACCCCGAGTCCATGTTGGTCTTCATGGATTTTTTGCAGAAGATCACCCGTGTCGGCACCACGGAGGAGGCGGTCTACTTCCATCCCCATCCCAAGGAGCGCACGGCTTATCTCGAAACGATTATCGAAAGCGGGAACAGGGCCTTCCCTCGATGGAATCGGGATATCCAGGAACAGGATGCGGGGCGTTTTCTGAATTTCAAGGGCCGGCATCTCGGCCCCAAGGTGGAGCATATCCATTCTCTGGCCGATGTTAAGCAGATGCTGCGGGAAGCCGAGACCATTGAAGAGGTCCTGGAGCTGGTCAAGATCGCGCATTATATGGAGCAGCGTTTATTGGCGCGCCGGGTTATGTCGGCTGTCCAGGCCGAAAGCGGGCTCAGCCGGCATATTTATGCCGGGAACGTTCTGGATGTGATCAAGGCCGCGATTCAGAATTTCAGCGCGGGCGGGGTGGCCTTGATGCCGACATTGACCCCGGAAAACCAGGAAGGCCTTCTGGTGGACAGGCTTCTTCAGGAAGAGACACAGAGTCCTCCGGATGAGACAAAAGAAAGAATGGCCAGACTGACTTTTACCGATGAGGGCTCTTTCGAGGATTCGGAGCTGAAATTTTTTAATAATCATGTTAACGCGATCCTCGGGACGATCGAAATGTCGCCGAACTTGGAAACTCCCGAGAAGATACGGCTGCTGGACATGGTCCGGGCCGTTGCCGAAGTCGGCCGGGCCGGGATCCGGGATGATTATTTCGATGAGGGGTGGGCGTTGGAGTTTTATGCCACATCAGACCCGTCCCGTCAGGGAAGACTCAAGGATATTGTTGAAGATGTCCTGGCCGGCCGGCTGGCAAGTTTAGATGAGTTGAAGTCCCATCCTTTTTCGGTATATTTAACTTACGGGAAGGACCGCCTTTTCCGTGAGATCGACGTCGACGCGGCGCTGCGGCCCGTTATCGGGAAAACCCTGACGGATACCGATATCGGCAAGGGTTACGTTGAGCTGGAATTTTTTCCGTTTTATGAAAAAGACATTCGCCTCTTGGATGTCCAAACCCCTGAGCAGCGCCGGAGGCTTTTTCAATCGATCATGCTCCCTTATTTTTTAAGAACTTTTAGGGAGGAGAGTGTGGGGTGGGACCGCTATGCCCGCGACACATTTTATTCCGAGGGGATGCAGGAAGCCGTTCAGGAAGCGGTCCTCCGCACGGCCCCGGATCTCGAAGACGGGCCTTACAGCGTTGATGATTTTGGCGAGGTCAAGGAAGTGGATAATGAGCAGGCCAAGGAAATGTTCGCGGCGTATGTCTCGGGCGATAAGCATACGGACAGTATCTTGAAACTCATTTCACCGTATCTCTGGGCCGCAGTGCCGGTTGAGGCGGAAAGGATTTTTTCTGATATCTTCTCAATGGAATACGATGCCAACGGGCTGATCGCCGATTCGGCGATCCTGGAGGCGGCCTTCCCCCAGGAGATCACGAAACAAAGCGCGGCCTGGATCGAAACCAATAAGCAGCCGGCGGAAACAGCGCAAGTCATGAGCGGCAAGATCGAGGCTCTGTCCGGCCACGAGGTGTCCGACTATATTTTTTCAGCCTGCAAGAATTTTTCCGTTGTTTACCGGACCGAGGTCCTGCGCTTCCTCAGCGGTTTGAAGACGGATTCTCATTTTATGATCTTCGGATCTGATGTCCAAGGAAAGATGACCTTCGCGCAATGGTCGCGCCTGCTGGGCAAACTGGTCCATCCCGAAGATCATTTCAAGATCCTGCTTCGGAGGGCCGAGATGCTTGAGCCCAACCAGGGGATTGAGAAGACGCAATCCCGGGTTTATGACATGGGCGCGGCCGAATTGACCGAGACCAGAAATATTTTTGACTGGTTGATCGCCCATAAACCCGCGTCGATGAAGAAGTTTAAAACAGAATTCATGGCGACATATCTGCGCGTGCATATCCGTGAGCTGGAACTGCAGGCCGGCTATGATCTGGGATTGGGCGAGATCGAGGCGGTTGAACGTCTGCGTGGGGAGACGCAGGCTCAAGTCGAGAGACGCGTGGCTGAATTGTTGACGAGCGATTGGGCATTTGATTTTATTCGGCGTCT
>CAZBSU010000169.1:0-4501 GCA_964494745.1 uncultured Planctomycetales bacterium
TTTGTCCCAAAGGGTCTGAAACCTCGGGGCCAGGTCATCACAGTGTTCCTGCGGGCTCAGGCCCCGTTTTTCAGCCGCCTGCTGAACTTTCTGCCCGTGCTCATCCAGCCCGGTCAGGAAAAAGACATCTTTGTCCCCCACCCGGAGCTTGTGGAACCGGGCCAGGACATCCGCCAGGATCGTTGTGTAGGCATGCCCGATATGGGGCTTGTCATTAACGTAATAAATGGGGGTCGTCAGGTAATATTTATTTCTGCCCATCTTGAGGATACGTCACCTTGGTGGTTTTGCCGTCCATCAGATCAACGACGACGGTGCGCTTCAGGATATTGACGTCGCGGACTTTACCTTTGCCCTGGGGGGTGTTGATCTTCTCTCCGATCCGGGGCAGGCCTTTGTTGAGATCCTTATAGGCCTTGAACTCATAGGCCATGCAGCATTTGATGCGGCCGCACACCCCCGAGATGCGCGACGGGTTTAACGGCAGGGCCTGTTCCTTGGTCATCTTGATGGACAGGGGATGGAATTCATTCATAAAAGAATAGCAGCACAGATCGCGGCCGCAGACACCGTGTCCGCCGACGATCTTACTGCGGTCGCGCACGCCGATCTGCCTGAGTTCGATCCGGACCCGGAAGATCTTGGCCAGGTCCTTGACCAGGGCCCGGAAATCCACCCGGCCTTCGGCCGTAAAATAAAAAATGATCTTACTGGAATCAAAAGTGTATTCGGCGGCGATCACCTTCATCTCCAGCCGGCGGTCATTGATCTTACGAATACACGTATTTACCGCATCGCGAATCTTCTGCCGGTTATTGCGGACCTGATTCCAATCGCCTTCGGTGGCCCGCCGGATCAGCTTGCCCTGGACATTCGCCTTGGAGACATCCTCGATCTCACTGGGATGCGACACCACCCGGCCCATCTCCGTGACCTTGCCGGTGTCCAGGATCACATAATCATCCCGGTCACAGCTGATATCGTTGAGATCAAAAGCGGAGACCCCGCGAAAATGGCCGATCTGAACCTGAATTATCTTAGCCATATCTTCTCCATTAATATTTGCATTGCGATTTTGATATTGAGATTCTCCCCCAACAGCCTGGCGTTCTGAACAATTTCACGGATAATCTCTTCGATCTGAGCCCGCGTATACCGCCCGGCCATTCTTTGAAGGTCCTGGACCCGGTCGCCGTGAATCAGATCCTGCTGCGCAGCGCCGGATTTCAACACGAGGACATCCCGGAACCAGGTCAAAAGGATATCCAGCATCGCCCTGGTCTGCTGCCTGTCGGCGAGGATCTTCTTTAAAAACGCCTGATCATTCTTTTTCAAGACCAGGCGGTTCACCCAGTCATTCTTGCGGTCGACCAACCCTGTCTTCAAGAAATACTGCGCCCGCCCCGGATATCCCTGGGCATAGGCCGCCAAAAAACGACAGGCTGCGGGATCCAGCCCCGAGGACGGCTCCATATCCTGAGCCAAACGGCGATGATGCTTAGCAAAAAAATAAACCGCGTGACAGCGGGAACGGATCGTTCCCAGATTCTTTTCCAGGATATCGGTCGTTAAAAGGAGCAGACTGTTCGGCGCAGGCTCCTCCAGCGTCTTCAGAAGGGCATTGCTGCCTTCCAGGGTCAATTCTTCTATCTTTTCGATGATAAAAACCTTGACCCGCGCCTCATAAGGCCTGAGTTGAAGACGGGAAATAACATCTCGAATAACAGAAATCTTAATCGTGTTTTCTTCACCGGAAGAGATCACGCTGACATCGGGATGATTCCCGGAATCAACCCTCAGGCAGGTGGAACACCGCCCGCAATACCGTCCCGCCTGCCGCGCGTCCTGATCTTCGCAATTGATCAGTTTAGCCACGGCCAGGGCGGTCTGCCCCTTGCCGATACCTTGCGGACCGATAAAAAGATAGGCATGCGCCAAGCGTTGATGGCGGATGAAACCAACGAAACGCTTCAGCACGTCCTCATTTTCTTGAATCAATTGCGTGACCACGCCTTTATCCCAACAGCCGATCGATATACACGCGCACTTCGGCCTGAATGGCCCCCTTATCGCCGTTTGCCGCGATGACCTTAAACCGGCGCGGATTTTTCCGGGCCAGCTGCAGATATCCCTGGCGGACCCGTCGATGATAGGCCAGGGCGCGGGCCTCGATCCGGTCTTTCCGTCGGGAAATCCGCTTCAATCCCTCCAGCGCGTTGATATCAAAAAGCAGGGTCCTATCCGGACTAATGTCATAGGTGGCAAAACGTCCGATCCTGCGGATCATCTGCATGTCCACGCCGTAACCATACCCCTGATAGGCTAGGGTGGAATCCAGGAACCGGTCGCAAAGGACCACGGTGCCTTTCTGCAGCGCCGGCCGTATCCTTTCGCCGACCAGCTGCGCGCGGGCCGCCATATACAGCAGCATCTCGCATTCCTTGACCATCCGCTTACTGGTCCGGCTGAGAAGGATTTTCCGGACGGCCTCACTGATCGGCACCCCGCCGGGCTCACGGAGATGCAAAACCTTTCTCCCCCGGGAGCGTATATACCGTGCCGCCAATCGCGCCTGGGTGCTCTTACCGGACCCCTCGGCTCCTTCAAAAGTAATGAATACGCCCTTTACATTCTTTGCCATTTCTGCCCCTGCGGGGTATCCTGAACAAGGATACCGATATCTTTAAGTTGTTGACGCAGCTTATCCGAAAGGCCGAAATCCTTTTGTCGCCGAGCCTCGGCCCGTTCATCCAGCAGCTTTTGTTCTTCGGGAGTCAAAGGGTTATCTTCCGGGAAGACGAGCCCGAAGATATCGGCGCTCTTTTCCAAAAATCCCAGAGCCGATGCCAAGGTTGAGTCCTGATCGCCGCTACGGGCCTCAAGAGTCTTCCAGCAGTGATGGATCAGATCCGCGATCACACCCAAGGCCCGGGGTGTGTTAAAATCATCATCCATGGCGGCGAAAAAGTCTGTCTGCCAATAATCCTCATTTGAGACTTCCTGGCTTTTCAGATCCTCACGGCGTATTTGCCTGACGAGGGCGGATAAGGCCTCGAAACGTTTGGCCGCCTCTTCAAGGCGCTCGTCGCTGAAATCGATATTGCTGCGGTAATGGGCCGACAAAAAAAACATCTTCAGCGCATTGGCCCCATACCTTTTGACCGCATCATGGATCGTGACGAAATTCCCCAGGGATTTCGCCATCTTCTGCCCGTTGATCGTGAGCAAACCGTGATGGATCCAATATTTGGCAAAGGGCCGGCCGGTGTAGGCCTCGGCTTGAGCGATCTCATTTTCATGATGCGGGAAGATCAGATCCAGGCCTCCGGCATGAATGTCCAGCGTGTCGCAGCTTCCGTACTTCTGGCTCATGACCGAACATTCGATATGCCAGCCGGGCCGCCCCGGACCCCAGGGGCTCTCCCATGACGGTTCTCCCTCTTTGGATTTTTTCCACAAAGCAAAATCCAGGGGGTCTTCTTTGTTCGCCTCTTTCTCAACCCGGACCGCCTCCTGCATCTGGTCAATGCTCTGGCCTGATAATTTTCCGTAATCCTTGAACCGGCGGACCCGGAAATAAACATCCCCGCCCGCCGCATACGCATAGCCCCGATTGATCAATTCGCGGATATAATCAATCATGGCCTCGATGTTCTCCGTGGCCCGGGGCTCATGATCCGCCGGAGGGACGCCTAAGGCCATCAGGTCCTGCTCATAAGCGGCGATGTTCTCATCAACGACCTGGCTCCAGTCGCATCCCCGCTCTTGGGCCTTATTGATGATCTTGTCGTCAATATCCGTAATATTGCGAATAAACAGGACCTCGAAACCGCGCCACTTCAAATAACGCCGGATGGTCTCAAAAAGATAAAGGCTCCGGGCATGACCGATATGGCTGCGGTCGTAGACCGTGACCCCGCAGGAATACATCCTGATCTTATTGTCTTCGACCGGGATCAGATCATCCTTGCGACGGGTGAGAGAATTGTAAAGGGTGACAGACATAATCAAATCATACTAAGGTTTTAACTATTCTTTCCGTTTTGTTTCCAGATCCTGGACGCGCTTGTGCAGATCGCGGAGTTTTTCGGTGATCGGATCGGTCACGTGAATATGATCCATCAACAGATCCATCTTCTTGCCTTCCTGGCGGGTGGTATGCCCCGGCACCCCGACGATCGTTGAATTGGCCGGCACGTCCTTGATCACGACGGCATTGGCCCCGACATAAGAATTATTCCCGACTTTGATATTGCCCAGGACCTTGGCCCCGGCGCCGACCACGATATTATTCCCGAGCGTGGGATGCCGTTTGCCGGTCTCCTTGCCCGTGCCGCCCAAGGTCACGCCCTGAAACAGGGTGACATTGTCACCGATGATCGTTGTCTCCCCGATCACCACGCCGGTACCGTGATCAATAAAAAAACCCTTACCGATCCTGGCCCCGGGGTGAATCTCGATCCCGGTAAAAAAACGGGCCGCCTGAGATAAAAACCTCGGC
>CAZBSU010000170.1:0-4475 GCA_964494745.1 uncultured Planctomycetales bacterium
CCCAGGACGGCTTGTCCCTGAACGCCTGGTTGGTGACCGCGGGTCCCGACCGGGGCACCATGATCTTTTGTCATGGCAATGCCGGGAACATCAGCCATCGCCTGGACAAGATTTCCCTTTTTCATGATTTGGGCGTCAATGTCTTCATATTTGATTACCGCGGTTACGGCCGCAGTCAGGGCCGCCCCAGCGAGGAGGGATTATATGCCGATGCCATGGCGGCCTATGATTATCTTCATGGCCGCGATGATATCCAAAGCGAAAAGATTTTTGTCTACGGCTGTTCGTTGGGCGGGGCCGTCGCAGTCGATCTGGCTGCCCGGCGCCAGGCCGCGGCATTGATCCTCGATTCGACGTTCCCGTCGGCAGTTGATATGGCCAAGGTCATGCTGCCGTTTGCGCCGGCGTTTCTTATCCGGAGCAAAATGGATTCCGCGGCCAAGATACAGGATATTACCGTTCCCAAACTTTTTATCCACAGCCCCGAAGACGAGATCGTCCCGTTTGCCTTGGGTCAAAAGCTTTTTCAGGCGGCCCCGCCGCCGAAGCAGATGCTGACGATCACGGGGGATCATAATTACGGTTATTCTTATTCCGCAGAAGAATTTATTCTCGGCATCAAGAATTTTTTGCGCGAGAATAATCTGCTTTGAATTCATCGTGCCCGCATGTGACGCCTAGCTGTGCATAAAAGCCGGACGGATGGTCGTCGTGGGCCGGCCCGTCCTTTCAAGAGCGTTGATTCGGGCGGATGATTTATACCGGCAGGATATGCCGAAAGGCCCTTGGACATGTTGCTCACCAGTTTGCAGAATCCGCGTATCAAGCGGGTCTTAAAATTGAAGACAAGCCGGGGACGCAGGGCGAGTCATTTGACCTTGATCGACGGTTGGCGTGAAATTCGGGCTGCCTTTCGATCCGGGATTGATTTGCCGGAGGTCTTTGTTTGCCCCGAAGGCCCGCCGTCGGCACGCGTTTGGTCGCTTGCGAAACAGATGGCTAAGCGCGGGAGTCATGTTTTTGAAGTCACCCGCAAAGTTTACGACAAACTGGCTTATGGCGAACGCCAGGATGGTCTTGTTGCAGTGGCCCGGCCCGTACGGGGGCATCTGGATGACCTTGATTTTTCCCGGCTGGGCACCTGTCTTGTCCTGGAGAATATCGAGAAACCGGGCAATTTGGGGGCTGTCTTGCGGACCTGTGATGCGGCCGGTGTTGATGCCGTTTTGATGACAGGGACAAAAACGGATATCTATCATCCCAATGTCATCCGGGCCAGCCTGGGCACGGTGTTTCATATCCCGGTTGTCTCTTGTGATGCCGAGAGGGCCTGTGCGCAACTAAAGAGCCATGGGGTCCCCATCGTGGCAGCTGTCTGTCAGGCGGAAACCCTGTATACCGATATTTCCTTTCGTGCGCCGGTTGCTATCGTGCTGGGAAGCGAAGAGAAAGGATTGAGCCCTTTCTGGTTGCGGCATTCTGACCATCAGGTCAGGATCCCGATGCGCGGGAGCGCGGATTCCCTCAATGTTTCCGTTTCGGCCGCCTTGCTGGTCTATGAGGCCCTGAAGCAACATTCGGATTTTTCTCCATCATGAGCGGGAAAGATTCATTCTCGGCAAAGCCGGTTCCCCTGCGACTTTATCTGGCGGGGAGCGGTTTTTGTTCGCGGCGCAAGGCCACGGAAATCATTTTGGCCGGGCAGGTGACCGTCAATGGGAATGTCCAAGGCGAGCCCTCGTTTCTGATTTGTCCGGCATCGGATGATGTCCGGGTCGGCCGCCAGCGGATAGAAATGTCCGCTAAGGAATATATTGTTTTCAACAAGCCCAGGAATTGCGTGACCACGCGTTCGGATCCGCACGCCGCCAAGACCGTCTATGATTTCTTGCCTGAGTCCCTGCGGCGTCTGCATCCGGTCGGCCGGTTGGACAAAGATACGGAAGGTTTGTTGTTGTTGACCAATGACGGGTCCTTGACCCATGCCTTGACCCATCCCCGGAAGGGTGTCGATAAGGTCTACCGGGTCAGGATCCACGGGAGCTTGAAACCGTCCGCGCGCCAGATGCTGGAAAAGGGCATGCCCCTGGAGGGCCGCAAGACCGCCCCGGCCAAGATCCGGCATGTTCAAAGCGAAAGGGAGCACACGGTTTTCGAATTTGTGATCCATGAAGGACGTAAACGTCAGGTCCGCCGTATGCTGGAACGTCTCGGCTATCCGGTCGTTCATTTGAAACGCCTGGCCGTGGGGCCGATACGTTTGGGGGGTCTCAAAAACGGCGCCTATCGCCGTCTGCGTGCAGCCGAGATGGAAGCGCTGAAAAAAATTTCGGCTTAGCCTTTATCGGATGTCTTGCGAGAAAACGAAAGTTATCAGGTCCTTAATCTTTTCATCCCGTTCACGGCATGATCACCATTCATAATCTTTCCAAGAATTTGCATCAGCGCAGCCTTTTTAAGGATGTTTCTTTGAGCATCTTCAAGGGGGAAAAGATCGGCCTTACCGGCCCCAATGGTGCCGGTAAGACGTCCTTGTTTTCTATTATGCTCGGCGAGATGGAGGTCTCCGGCGGGCATATCCAGATTCAGAAGAATCTGAATATCGGGCATTTACCCCAGGAGGCCCATTTTTCTTCGCAACAGACCGTGATCGCGGAAGTCACCTCCGGGGATCAGCGCATCAAGTCCCTTTTGAAGGAAAAAAGAAGACTGGAAGACACCCACCAGGCGGATACGATGCGTTACGGTGATATTTTGGAGGAGCTGGAGACCGTCGGGATTTATGAACTTGAGCATAAGGCCGCCAAGATCCTCAGCGGGCTGGGATTCGATGAGGAGATGTTTCAAAAACCCGTGGTCCAACTCAGCGGGGGCTGGCAGATGCGGACCCTGCTCGCCAAACTGCTGGTTTATCCTTATGACCTGCTTTTGCTCGACGAGCCGACGAACTATCTCGATCTGGCCGCCACCTTATGGCTGAAAGATTTCCTGTCCCGTTATGACGGAACCTTTGTGATCATTTCCCATGACCGTATTTTCTTGAATGATATCACGAATTACACGATCGTTTTGGATAACGCCCAGCTTATCAAGGTCAAAGGGAATTATGATGCTTATGAACAGCAAAAGGAGGTCGATCAGCGCACCCTGGAAAAAAAACAAAAAGTGATCGAGAAGAAAAGAGATCAGCTCGAAAGATTCACCCAGCGTTTTCACGCCCAGCCGAACCGGGCCGCGGCCGTGCGCAACAAGCGCAAGATGATCGAGCGCCTGGAACAAATCGAACTCCCGGCCGACAAGAAGAGTATCAGGGATTTTGCGTTTCCTCCGACCAAGGCGAGCGGCTATGCGGTCGTGACTTTGGACGGGGTGTCAAAATCATTCGGTCCCCAAACGGTATACGCTAACCTGCATTTCGAGATCACCCGCGGCCAGAAACTTTGTCTGGTCGGGCCGAACGGGGCGGGGAAATCGACTTTATTGAAAATGATGGCCGGGGTTCTCGAACCCGACCAGGGATCGATCAAATGTGGCCGCCATGTCGAGAGCGGATATTTTTCTCAGACCCGGCTGGATGTCCTGAATCCCCAACGGAATGTCCTGGACGAACTGACTTCCGCCACCCGGACGAGTGTCCCGATGACCCAGATGCGCAGTCTGCTGGGATTGTTTAATTTCCACGGTGATGATGTTTTCAAGCCGGTTCAGGTGCTTTCGGGCGGGGAAAAAAGCCGTCTGATCCTGGCCAAACTCCTGATCGACCCGCCCAATTTTATCCTCTTGGATGAGCCCACCACTCATTTGGATCTTGACGGGGTTAAGGCCCTGACCCGGGCCTTTCGGGAGTATCAGGGTTCGGTGTGTTTTATCAGCCATGATCTGTATTTTGTCAAACAGGTTGCGAACATTATTGTCGAGGTCAATGAGGGGAGGCTGAAGACATATCCGGGAGGGCTGGATTATTATTTGCTCAAAAAAGGGCAGGGGCGGACCCTGGGGCAGGAAAACGTCACGCAGGTGCGGGAACAAAGGCAGGTTCGTCGGGCCGAGAAGAAAAAGGCGCGCCAAAAAGAGAATAAAAAAGTGCAGGCCGTCCGCGAGATGCATCAAAAGGCGATCCGCCGTCTGAATGAAATCAAGAAGACCATCAAAAAGCTTGACGAAGAGAAACAGGCCCTGGAGACGGAGAGTTACGCCAAGGCACGTTTTATGGCGAACGCCTTTGGGAAGAATAAGGATGTCTTGCAGGAATACGGCCGGCGCCTGAAGGAGATCACCAAACTCCTGCGCCAGATCGAATCCCGTATCAAAAAACTCGAAGAGGAGCGTGATCGGATTCATAAGTAAGCCGAGAAAAGATCAAGGCCAAAGGGGCGGGCCTGATTTTTTCATAAGGTCTGGTCACATCATTAAATAATACCCTGTTAAAAATTTGTCAAGATGTCCGGTTTTATTAACAAATGAAATGACCGGTT
>CAZBSU010000171.1:0-4416 GCA_964494745.1 uncultured Planctomycetales bacterium
CCTCGGCGACCTTGGCCATCGAACGGTAACGGATCCCGCGGCCGCCGAAGATCGCGTTGATACAGCAAAAACTGCATTGATACGGACAGCCCAGGCTGGTATAGATCACGGCATACGGTGAACGGCGCGTCACGTCGTCGAAACAATGCCAGTTGTGCGCCCGGTATTTATCCATGGGCAGCAAGTCCCAGGCCGCCATGGGTAGACTGTCCAGGTCCTGGATATTGGCCGCCCGCGGATTGGAAATAATTTTTTCGCCGCGCTTATACCAAACGCCTTCCGTCGAAAAATCTCCCGCGCGCGCATCCCGGCCCGCCTTGAGTTGTTCGAGCAGGCCGGCAAAGGCGGTAAACCCTTCCCCCTCGATCACGAAATCGGCCGCCTCTTCTCGGGTCGTCCGCTCAGGCAAGGCCGACGGGTGCAGGCCGCAGATCGCGGTAGCCATCCCCGGGGCCTGATCCCGGAGATGCGCCAGCAGGCGGCCGGCGCCGATCATATTGGTCGTTGACGCGGACGGATTGGTGCCGGAAACGATGACCCCGGTCAAGACGGGCTGACAGGCCTTTATCCGGGCAACGGTTTCATCACGGTCGAGGTTTTCCGCCTCGGCATCGATGATCCCGACGTTGAAACCCTGTTCCTTTAGAAATGACGCGATCAAGGCCAACCATAAAGGCGGCTCGATCCCGGAAAGGTTCTTGCTTAGATCCTGATATAGGCGCTTTTGATTATTGGCTTTGACGAGAACGATATCGGCCATAATTTTTTAAGTTTAAAATTTACAATATCCTCGCGTGAGTTCTACACAACAGAGCCAGGGAAGACATTGGGCGAGTTCCCTGACCGCCGTCAGGAAGGCCTGGCTGCCGTCAGGCAGGCGGTTGTCTGAGCCCCCAATGTTTTACCTGGCTCTGTAAAATAATAAAACTCGCGCACGGTATTAGATATTTGCATACTGATTGCGTTTGATCACCTGATAGCCCTTGATAAGTTCGGCGATCCCGGCCTGCAAAGAGACGTCCGGCTTAAAACCGGTCTTCTCGATTTTCTCATTCGAAACCAGGTAATCGCGTTTATCAGGATCCTCGCCGATCGGGGACTCATAAAAATAAAATTCATCCAGCTGCTTTTTGATCTCCTCGCAGAGCTCCCGCTTGCTGAGATTCGCATCGCTCAGGCCCACGTTGTAGGGCTCATCCTTCATCTGCTCAAAATTCTCGAGGCTGTGAATAAAGGCCTTGGCCACATCCCGGACATGGATGTAATTGCGTTTAAAATTGGCCTCGAACAAAATCACGCATCGATCATAAACCGCGCGATACGTAAAATCATTGACGAGCAGATCCAGCCGCATGCGCGGGCTGATGCCGAAAGCCGTGGCCAGCCTCAGGGTGATCGCGTTGCCTGCATCCAGCAGGGCCTTTTCGGCCTGGACCTTAAGTTGGCCGTAAAGCGAAATCGGATTCAAAGGCGTTTCCTCGGTGCAATGCTTCCCCTCCTGGCCGATGCCGTATCCGCTGTTGGTGGTCGGGAAAATAATCTTCTGATCCGGCCGGCGGATATTGAGCAATGTCTTAATGGCCTCCAGCACGATCGCGCGGGCGGCGTCAGGCTCCCGGGCGCACAGCGGGGCCCCGGTCAGACAGGCCAGAGGGAAGATGGCGTCGACATCACCGATCCACTTTTTCATCAGGTCCGTGTCCCGCACATCGCCGCGGATGATATCCAGTTTCGGATCGTGGCAACAATCCAGCAGAGATGCCTGCTGATACATAAAATTATCCACGGCCACAACCTCATAACCCTTCTTCAAAAGGGCCGGGACCAAGATCGAACCGATATAGCCGGCCGCGCCGGTGACGAGTATCTTCATCATGAGCTCCGTTCGGAATTATGTGATCTCAAAAATCACATCCCCCTCGATCAAATTGTTTGCGTTTGTTGCGTCTATTGCGTTTATTGAGTTAACGCAAAAAACTCACCCCAATGAACCCAATGAACTCGTTAACTCATCAGCCCTTTCGCCGCCTTAACAATATCCGCCACCCCGGGATAAAAGGCCTCTTCCAGGACATAACTGGCCGGCGTCGGGATATCAGGAAAGGCCACCCGCACCGGCGGTTTCTTAAGCGACGTCAGCCCCCTTTCGGCCACGATGGCCAACACCTCGGCCGCGAATCCGCCGGTCTTGCATGCCAGATCGGCCACGATGAGCCGGCCGGTGCGCGACACGGATTCCAATAAGGTATCGGCGTCAAAAGGTTTCAGGGTGCGGGCATCAATGACTTCGGCCCGTATGCCTTCGGTCGCCAGTTGGTCGGCGGCACGCAGGGCCTCGATCACCATATGGGACACGCCCAGGATCGTAAGATCTTCGCCCTTACGTTTCACGACCGCTTCACCGAAGGGGATCGCATAGACATGTTCCGGGACAAAACCTTTATGTTTATAAAGCCAGCGCTGTTCGAAAAACAGCACCGGGTTGTTATCCGCGATACTGCTGATCAACAACCCCTTGGCATCATACGCCGTGCTCGGCATCACGATCTTCAGCCCCGGGACATGCAAAAACAATCCCTGCAAGGCCTGAGAATGCTGGGCCGCCGAACCCCACCCCCGACCCACGCAGGCACGGATCACCAGCGGAACCGGGACCTGGCCAGCGAACATGTAACTCCATTTAGCCGCCTCGTTGACGATCTGATCCATGGCCATCATCAAAAAATCCGGCCGGTTATGAATGGAGACCGGGCGCAGTCCGGCCATGGCAGAGCCGACAGCCATCCCGATCATGGCCTCTTCGGATAACGGTGTATCGAAAACTCGGTCAGCCCCGTATTTTTTATCCAGCCCCAACGTGGATCCGAACATGCCGCCCGGGTCATCGACGCCCTGGCCCATGGCATAAACGCGCGGATCGCGTTCAAGGGCCTGATCCAGGGCCTCGCGCAGGGCCTCACCGTAACTCAGCTTACGCACATTCTGGCCTTCATTCTCGTCGAAAGAAGGCTCCTCCCGTTCAATCTGTAGTTTGGTCCAAGGCATGACAATCGTTCAAAGTCGAAAGTTTAAAGTATAAGAACTTTAAACCCATTCAAGAATATAGGTATTTCTCCAAATCCTCCTTCTTCGGCAGCGGGCCTTCCTTCGCATACCGAAAGGCCTGATCCACTTTCGAATCGATCTCGCCACGCCATTTTTGCCAGACGCTGGCCGCGATATTGGTTTTCGCGCGCAGATACCCCTCGTATTCCGTCAAAGGATCACGCCAATATTCCTTCCGAAGCTCATGCGGGCGGCGGTATTTTTCCTTCCCCGGATCACCGCTGCCGGCATGCCCCCGCCAGCGCTGAACACGGCATTCCAAAAAATAAGGCCCCTGGCCGCTCCGGGCATAGTCGATCGCCTGCTCAGCTTTGTTATAAACGTCAATAAGATTCATGCCGTCCACAGCCGCGGCCGGGATATCAAAGGCCTGCGCCCGCTGGGAAATCGGCGCCACGGGCTGGCGGGCCGTGATATGGGAACATACCGAATATTCATTGTTCTCGCAAACAAAGACGACCGGGACCTTTTTCATCTTGGCCCAGGACATGCTCTCGTAGAAGACACCCTGTTCGGAGGCGGCATCGCCGAAAAAGGAAACCGCGATGCGTTCTTCCCGAAGGTATTGAGCGGCAAACGCGGCCCCAACCGCATGCGGGATACTCCCGCCGACCATGGACGACGATCCCAGATGGCCGACCGTCGGAGCGATCAGGTGCATCGACCCGCCCCGGCCGCGCGAACACCCGGTTTCTTTGCAATAAAGCTCGGCCATCATGGCCTTGAGATCACCGCCTTTGGCGAGATAATGGGCATGGCTGCGATGATTGCTGAAAATATAATCTTCGTCCGCCAGATGAATGCAAAGGCCCACGGCCACGGCCTCCTGCCCCAGCGCCAAATGGACCGGGGTCTTCATCTCGTCCTCATGATAATGCTGCTCGATCTGAAGCTCGACCCGCCGGATCAAATACAGGCGCCGGTACATGTCCAGCAATATATCGTTGGGTATAGGATGACTCATAATGATGTCTATTTAAGATTCAAGGCCAACATTCGGCTTTCAAATTCATTTCAGGCAACAATGAGAAAACTCACGCCACAGACCTCACACCTTAGACTTTACACCTTACACCTTTTACAATTTATGATCTTTAAACCACGCGATCGTGTCCTTCAGCCCCACATCCAGCGACACGCGGGGTTTCCATTTCAATTTTCTGCGCGCCAACGAGATATCCGGCCGGCGCTGCTTGGGGTCATCGACCGGCAAAGGCTTGTAGGTGATCCGGCTTTTCGTGCCGGACAAACGGATCACCCGTCTGGCGAACTCCATAATGGTAAACTCATCCGGGTTCCCGATGTTGACCG
>CAZBSU010000172.1:0-4340 GCA_964494745.1 uncultured Planctomycetales bacterium
GCATCTCACCTATGTCACCGAAAACTGGCGCAAAAAAGGCGGCAGTCAGCGCATGAACCAGATCGCCAAAGAACGCGGTCTTTACCGCCAAAAATATTGCGGATGTGTTTATTCGATGCCCGCTCAGCCGTCTGCGCCCATACCGTAAAAAGGAAATATCCATGACACGCCAAAATCCGAAATTATTGATCACCGGCGGGGCCGGATTCATCGGCAGTGAATTCGTGCGTCAATGCGTTGACTGCGGATGGCGGCCGGCGGTGGTCGACTGCCTGACCTATGCCGGCGACCGCCAACGGCTCGCCGAGGTCAAAAACCGCATCCGTTTCCATCGGGCCGATATCCGCCGGTCCGATAAGATGGACGCCATCTTCCGGGCCGAGGAACCTGACATCCTTATCCATTTCGCCACCGAGACGCACGTGGACCGCAGCATCCTGGACGCCAAGCCTTTTATCGAAACCAACATTCACGGGACCCAGGTCCTGATCGAAACCGCCCTGCGTCACAAAACGCGCCGGTTCGTCCATATCTCAACGGATGAGGTCTACGGGGAGATCCACCGCGGCAGCTTCGACGAGAGCGCGCCGCTGAATGCGGGCAATCCCTATTCCGCCTCAAAGGCGGCCGCGGACCTGTTGATCCAAGCCGCCATCCGGACCTTTCATCTGCCGGCCGTCATTATCCGGCCTTCCAATAATTACGGCCCGTGGCAGTACCCGGAAAAATTTATCCCCGTCGTGATTCTGAAGGCCATCCATAACCATAAGGTGCCGGTCTACGGGCAAGGACGCCAGCGCCGGGAATGGTTGCATGTCAGCGACTGCGCCCGGGCGATTCGGACGGTCATGCAGAAAGGACGCGTTGGCCAGATTTATAACGTCTCGAGCCACAATGAACGGCCCAATCTCAGGACGGCCCGCAACATCCTGCGGTTATTGGACAAGCCCGCAAGCCTGATCCAGTTTGTCAAGGACCGGCCGGGGCATGACTTCCGTTACTGTCTGAATTGCGATAAACTGAAAAAGCTGGGCTGGCAGACCCAAGTCCCCTTTGACCAGGGGCTGAGAGAGACCGTGCGGTGGTACGGAACACACATGGCCTGGACCTCCCGCAAACGCAAGACCCTGGAACAATACTGGAAAAAAGTTTACAAACCCAAATCAAGGAGATAAGACATCCTCATCAGAATAAATTTCATCGATCTCCAGCGCCAATACCAGACGGCTCAAAAAGAAATCGATGCCGCGATTCAGGCGGTCATCCATGATGCCCGTTTTATTATGGGGCCGCAAGTCAACGAATTAGAGAAATGTTTGGCGGAATTCGTCGGCGTGCCGCATGCGATCGGATGCGCTTCCGGCACCGAGGCCCTGATGCTGGCCTTGATGGCCCTAGGAATCAAACCCGGTGATGAGATCATCGTGCCGGCCTTCACCTTTATCGCCCCGGCCGAAACCGTGGCCTTCCTGGGCGGTCGTCCGGTCTTCGCGGATATCGCCCCAAACAGCTTCAATATAGATCCGGCGCGTATCGAAGCGGCGATCACCCCGCGCACCAAAGGCATTATTGCCGTCGATCTTTTCGGACAATGCGCGGATTATGACGCCATTCATAACATCGCTTCCCGTCATCATCTTTTTATTATTGAAGACGCCGCCCAATCATTCGGGGCAGAATATAAAAAACGCCGTGCCGGCTCACTGGCCACAATCGGCTGCACCTCGTTCTTCCCGGCCAAACCCCTGGGGTGTTACGGGGACGGCGGCATGGTCTTCACCGGCGATGCCGGATTAGCGGATATCATCCAGTCTCTGAGAAATCACGGCAAAGGGGAGGACAAATACGACCACGTCCGGATCGGGGTGAACGGCCGTCTGGATAATCTGCAGGCGGCCATCTTATTGGCCAAATTCAAGATCTACAGTCAGGAACTTGACCGCCGTGATGAAAAGGCGGCGTATTACACCCACCGGCTTCCCGAGCCAATCATCGTTCCCCAGATCGAAGCTCACAACCGCTCGGTCTGGGCGCAATACACGATCCGCAGCCCACGACGCGATGATTTGATAAAACAACTCGCGGCTCAAGACATCCCAACCGCCGTTCATTATCCCAAACCGTTGCATCTGCAGCCGTGTTTTGCCCACCTGGGATACCGCCAGGGGGATTTTCCGGAAGCCGAGCGGGCCTGCCGGGAAGTCTTGTCCCTGCCGATGCATCCGTATCTGGAAACCGCCGAACAGGATTGGGTTATTGATTCCATCATGTCTTTTTCGAAAAAGGATAAAACGCCATGAAACTAATCATTCAGATCCCCTGTCTTAACGAAGCCCAAACACTCGCGGCGACCCTGCAAACCCTGCCGCGCCAGATTGACGGCATCGATGTCATCGAAACCCTGGTGATCGATGACGGCAGCACGGACAATACCTCCGAGGTGGCCCGAGCTCAGGGCGTCACTCATATCATCCGCTTGACCAAACGCAAGGGACTGGCCGTGGCCTTTCACACCGGGCTCGACGCCTGCCTGAAACGCGGGGCCGATATCATCGTCAACACGGATGCCGACGGACAATACAAAGGGGAGGACATCCCGCGCCTCGTGCGCCCGATCCTTGAAAAACGGGCCGATATCGTGATCGGCAACAGGGATATCGAAAACGTGCGCCAGTTTTCGTTTCTCAAAAAAAGACTTCAACGCCTGGGCACATGGGTCGTGCGTCAGCTTTCGGGATCCGAGATCGGGGACGCCACCACCGGATTCCGCGCCTACAACCGGGAGGCGGCCCTGCGCCTAAACATTATCTCCGACTACACCTACACCCTGGAGAGCATCATCCAGGCCGAGTACAAACTGCTGGCCGTCGACCACATCACGGTCTCGACCAACTTCGTCGAGCGGCCGTCGCGCCTGTTCAAGAGCATCCCCGAATACATTCATCGATCCGTCGTAACCCTGATCCGGGTCTATTCGATGTTCAATCCCTTCCGATTGTTCATGAGCCTGGGGCTCAGCCTCGTCTTCATTGGCTTTCTGATAAGCTGCCGGTTCCTGTATTATTATCTGGGTGGGGGAGGGGAGGGGAAGATCCAATCTTTGATCCTGGCGGCGGTGCTGTTGATCACCGGTTTTCAGGTTGTCATCGTCGGGATTCTCTCGGACCTCATCTCCGCTAACCGCCGTCTGATCGAGGACGCCTTGCTGCGGGTAAAAAAAATCGAGATCAATAAACACAACACCTGATACATCCGACCTCAATGGGTTTAAAAACCAAGTACATAACCAATAGCTTTTTCAACCTTACTGGTTACGGCTGGATGACCGTCTTGAATTTCATCGCCTTGCCCTATATCGTCCATCGCTTGGGCATCGCCGAATACGGGATCCTCTCGCTGGTCCTTCTCATCATTGGATACTTCACTTTTCTTGACCTTGGCCTCGGTGACGCCGTCATTAAATACATCTCGACCTACTATGCCTTAAAAGATTTTACCAAAATCAACAAAATCATAAATTCTATCCTATTCCTTTATTTAATCATCGGACTGCTCGGGGCAGGACTTTTGTTCTTGTTCACAAAATATTTTGCGGTCACCCTTTTCAATATCCCCGCTCGATTGCAATCAAAAGCGCATGTTTGCTTTGCGTTCGGGGCCATCGGATTTTTTTTCAAACTCATCCTGGGGGTCATCGCCACTGTCCCCGAAGCGCTACAGCGTTTCGACCTAAGCAGCCGCAACACCATCATGATGGGAACATTCATAACCTTAACATCAGTCATGGCCCTGGCTCTGGGATATGGGCTAACGGCCGTAGTCATGATCCATATCAGTGGCAATCTACTCGGACTCATTCTCTTTATGATAACAAACAAAATGATTCTTCCTTCGTTGAAGCTGAATTTGCGATTTTCCTTTCAGGACTTTAAAGAAATCCTTCATTTCGGACTCTGCACAGTTTTCACAAAAATCTCAGGGACCATAACCTATTCAGTCAATCAGCTGGTCATCGGAATCCTCATCGGACCAAGCGGGGTCACTTTTTTTAATATACCTTTTAAGGTCGCGACTTTTATTCATGGAGTGATGCATCGTTTGGCTTACGTGGTCTTTCCGGTAAGCAGCGAATTATTGGCCCAGGAAAAAATGGAACAGATTCACCAGGTCTATCTTCGGCTTTCCAAATACCTTTTCCTGCTCAGCAGTCTACTAATCCTGCCCGTGGTGGGATATGCCAAACCTATTTTGCTTTTCTGGATGGGAACCGAATTCGCTCAAAACGGGGCTCTCTTGATGCGGATCATTGCCTTATCTTATTACCTTATGATCTTGTCCAT
>CAZBSU010000173.1:0-4302 GCA_964494745.1 uncultured Planctomycetales bacterium
CCGGGCAATCTCGCTTAGCGGGAACCGGCTGCCGTCGTGTGAGACGATCAGCATATCGGCCAGCTCGTGCGGGCTTTCGAATTCACCGAGAAAACGCAGACTCAAGGAGGTCTTTTCCTTCTCCAGCAATCCGCCGGGAATATTTTTGTTCTTGGCCTTGATGCTGCTGATCACGTCCAGGACGGTCACGTACCGCTGTTTCATCAGCATCGGATCCAGGACGACATTGATCTGGCGTTTTTTCCCTCCGTAGAGATCGACATTGGCTACGCCTTCGACCGAGGAGAACCGGTCTTTCAGTTTCTTATCCGCGAATTCATATAGATCCCGGCCGTTAAGGGTCTCACTGGAAAGCACCAGGTCCATGACCGGCTCCATAAGAGGATCGAATTTTTCGATCACCGGCTTCTCAATATCTTCGGGCAGATCATTGAGGATGGCTTCGACCTTATCCTTGACCTCAATAAATTTGATGTTCACATCCGATGACAGCAAAAATTGGACAAAGACATAACCGAAATTGTCATACGAATAGCTCCGCAGCCGCTCGATCTCGGACAGTTCGGCGACCGCGTCCTCTATCTTGTCGATCACCAGGGTCTCAACCTCCAGCGGCGTGGCCCCGGGATAGGTAACCGTAACCGTCACGATCGGAAAATCGATAGAGGGTTCCTTTTCGATCCGCAGTTGAAAAATCGAGACAAGCCCCATCACCACAAAGACCGCGACGAACATGATGGTTGTGACCGGACGTTTGACGAAAAACTCAATCATATTGCAGCTCCTTGCCGCTGACATACTTCAAGATATTGACCTTATCCCCCTCCGAGATCAAGGACCCTCCCCGGATGGCCACAAGATCCCCGGCCTTGAGACCGTCGGTCACGACCGCGCCGAAACCGTTACGCCGGCCGATCGTCACCTCCTGCCGGACGGCCTGATTGTCAACGATCTTCCAGACATAATACTGGTCCCCGTCGATATCCGTCACCTCGTTAGGGATGCAAATCACATCCTTCAACGTATCGGTATGGGCCCGGGCCACCAACCAGGTCTCCAGGTTAAACGTCCGCGGCAGGCGGACCTCGACCCGGTACAGACCTGTCTCCAGGCTGATATCCTCGGCGATATAAGCAATCGTCCCCGTCCATTCATCCGCGCCCATCATGAAACGCATCTCCTGGCCGACCTGAATCTTATTTCGCACATCCCGGGAGACAAAACCCACAAAGACATCTGGCGCGATCTGCCATGACGTGACTTTTGTATACAATGGCACATCCCGATAATCAACCTTATAAACCTCGACCGGTTTCCCGTATTGGCCCCATTCGGAGATCATGGTCTTGACCTCAACGGCGCGCTGGCGGGTGACCGTCCGCTGCCGCCAGACAATGGCGCCCACGATCAAAAGCACCAGGACAAGATAAGAAAGGATCCCTTTTTTACTCATGGTTGTTCTCCGTCAGCGTCAGCCGTTCGATCTTGGCCAGTGTTTTATGCAGGTTGAACAGCGTCATGACCCGGTTCATTTTCTCGTTCGTAAGCTGCCATTCGGCGTCGTTCAGATCCGTGATCGAGATCCGGCCCGAGCGGAAAAGCTCCTGGCTGTAATCGAAAGATTCCCGGGCCCAACGCACGGCCTCTTCATGGGCCGCCAGGGTCTTGACATATTCCCGGTATTCGGCCAGGGACTTGTCCAATTCCAGCAGATATGTTTCCTTGCCTTTTTGATAATCCAGCTCGGCGTTGCGCTTATCGATGCGTGCCTGCTGCAGCTCGGCATGGGTCTCCCCCCCGGTCCAGATCGGCACATCGATCTTCACACCGGCCACGCCGTAATCATACAGATTATCCTGCCCGACATCATAATCATCACCGTAGCCTTTATGATTCCAGGTCGCGAAGGCCGCGATTTCCGGCAGATATTCGGCCCGTTTGGAAATAACAATATCCTTATTGACTTCTATCGCCTTGGCCAGGGCCTTGATGACCGGCTGGTTATTGTACAGGGCCAGGGCCAACGACTCACGCTCAAGCTCCGGGAAATCCGCGTCAAATCCTTGGGCCAGCTCGATCTCTTGAGGGGATTCAAGCCCGATGGCGACCTTAAGAGTCTCCAGGGCCGAATGATATTCCGCCCGGGCATTGTTCACGACCGGCAGCCGGGCCGCGATATCGGCGGAAATCTTGATATTATCATGTTTAGAGACCCTGCCGCCCGCCGAACGGTCATGCAGGATCTCTTTGTTTTGGACGGCATTCTGATGTGATTCCTGGGCGATCTCAAATGTCTGCTTGGTCAAACAGGCACTGTAATAGGCCAACTTCGCGTTATAAATCACCTCTTGGCGGGTTACCTCTTTATTAAAACGACTGACCTCAACGGCCTTGCCGGCGGAGGCGACGGCGGCCGACAGTTTGCCGAAGGTAAAAAGCGTCTGGTTGACCGATAGGCCGGCATCCAACGAATACTCTTTTAACCCGGCCGTTGCGGAGATATCGGGATGTTCGAATTGATTCGACCACGTGCCTGTTCCATTAATTTGGGGCAGCATATCCGCGCGCTCCTCGACATATTTGGCCCGGCTGCGCGCGATCTCATTATCCTGCATCTTAAGGTCTTCACTGGCCTCAAAGGCCATGCGCACCGCCTCATCGACCGTCAGGCGCAAGGGTTTGCCGTCCGCCTCGGCCCAAGCCGCTGATTGTCCTGCGAAAACCTGCCAGGCCAGACCCAGGCAGAAAATAATCCGCATTTGTTGGCTTAAATATTTCATTTTCTTTTTGCTCCTATCGCCCGCCATACCAGGGAAAGCTGTTTCCGGAACTCCTTGTTTAAGCTGCCGAAATCGTCAATATCGATCGCCAGCGGCGTCCCGATCAGGATCGTCATCAGCGTCATCAGAATCTCATCCGGGGTTATTCCCTTGTCGATTTGCCCATCCGCTTGGGCCGTGCCGACAAGCTTGATAAACGTCTCCTCAACTGCGACAACGGGCACCTCTTCGATCCCCGGGAGGTCGGGATAGGCATATTTCTTTTCCGGCGGCGTCAGTTCCATCTGTTTGGGTTTTTGCTTTTCGGCGGTAAATATGGAAATAAATTCGTAAAAGAAATAAGGATGTTCTATGCTTTCCGCGATAGAATCAAAGATGCGTTCGATGACCGGCAGGGGCTGGGTGTCTTGTCCCGCCTGCATGACCTCCCAGGTTATCTTAAGCCCGATGATCGTCTTGTAATAAAAAACGACATCGATCTTTTGCGGGAAATAATTGAAGAACGTCCCTTCCGACACCTCCACGCTTTCGCATACCTCTTTAATAGAGATATCCGCGAACCGGGTTGTTTTCAGCCGCTCCACAAAGGCGCGCGCCAAAGCGATCTTGGTCTTGGCGCTCTTTTTCTCCCGCAGGGAATAATCATTGTCGCTTGAACTCATGATCCGACCTCCTTTGTTCCTTTGCAAAAAGGATAGCATGCCATATTTTTTTGTCAAGCTATATTTTTATAGCTAACCCTATTTTATTTCTAAAATATTCATAATAAACACCTTAAATAATATAGAATTTTCATCAAAAGAAGCCATTCAAGAAAGGAATACATCTCAGGCAGGACTATTTTAGGACAAATCTATGCGAAGAAACTCGGCAGGCAGGGAAAAAAAATGACTTCAGATCAGGGACTCATCGATCACGCCGTCCGGGAGCAGATTATCGGGATGGGGCTGTCCGGCCTCTTCCATCTGGTACCGAACGCATTTCAGATAATCAGCGTGACAATACGCCCGGGACCATTTTTGATCAAGCTGCCCCCGTCCCTCAAACCTTCTGAGCGGGCAAAGATGGAACCACTTGCATCTATTTTCGCTTGACATAAGGTGGGATGTTATTGATTTGAAGACGATATTTCTCCCGCATCCGCGCCAGATAATTACGCTTCAGCTCGATCACATGCGCGTCCCTCCCAAAGACCGGATGATGGGAGGCCACGATGACCTGACATTTCTTGCGGATGAGCATATCGAGCCCACGCCGGATCTTGATGATCCAGTCCAGGTCATGCCCGCCCTCAGGCTCGTCGAGCAGGAAACAATCCCCGGGTTTGAGCGGGATATAATGCAAAACGTCGCGCATGGTCTCGCCGTGGGACGAGAACATGGCCCGGATCTTGATGATCGAACCCTGAATGCCCCGGAACCGCTTGTCATCGCGGTGAGGGTTCATGGTCTCGCTGTTAAAATAATGACAGCGCCCTTTTTTGTCCTCCTGCCGGCGGCAATCGGGGCAGGAACGAATGGCC
>CAZBSU010000174.1:0-4220 GCA_964494745.1 uncultured Planctomycetales bacterium
AAACAGCTATTAATAGTATATATTATATTTGTAACAATTTCAATAGTTAAATTGATGTTTTTGAAATATAAGTCATTGTATATAAATGATTTAAAGCTCTACCCCCGAAGGGGCGGTCTTTTTATTCCCAAGCAAAAGAATGAAAACAACGCCATTCAACACCACACAAAAGAGCGCCAACGCATTTATCCCCAAAAGCGGGATCAATATGGCCCCGGCCAGCAGGGCCCCCAAGGTCGAACCCAAGACATCCAGGGCATACAAGAGGCCTGAGGAGCGTGCCGTTGCTGTCTTATCCGAGTCATAAGCTGATTTCATCTGAACGGCCAGGACATACTGCATGCCGCCCATCAATCCGGCCGCAACCGGCAAGGCCGAAAACAAGCTGCCCAAAACACCCCCGGCCTGCCCGATGACCACCGAATGGCGGAACACATGGAAGATGGGCGGCAGCAGTAAAGGATAGATCACAATCCCCGCCTGAACCCAGATATAGGATCTGTAAACCTGATCTAAGGGCTGCCCCTCACAGCGCCGAACCAGCCAGCCGCCGGCCACCAGACCGATCATAAAAAATGTGACGATAAGGCCGACCTTGTAATAAACATATCCATATAAAACCTGAAACGCCACAATCACGATGATCTGATAAATAATTTCGGAAAACCCCGTCACCGCAATCGAAAGCTGAACCGGTAACATCCGGTTACGATTCCGACCCGCGGCCCCAATGAGGAAAATAGCCAATGGGACCAGCATCAGATGAATCAACGTCAGCCCCTGCAGACGACTTATCAAATTTCGAAAAACAGAGTTGAAGTGCGTCGACCAAAGGACAATGTCATACAAGAACGCAATCGGCCGCATATCGGTATTAAGGCGGCCGGGATCCAACACGGCCTTTCTTAACTGATTCACCCTCATCCCGTTCAGGCGAAACGGCAGATACGAAGGATGGACATATTTCGTGCGGATATCCCTTTGCCGCAAGCGGCCCGCAAAAAAATCAGCGCTCATGGGCACTCTTTCAGCCGACCGGGTCGCCAAAAAGACATTGGTCTCTCCTGGAATGATATGGACCTGCTTGAAGACCTGTCCGGCCGTGGTATAAAGGGACTGCAGGAAAGCGCGCGTCTCCTGGTTAAGATAGTTCTCGGATGAAGAAACACTAAAGCCCAAGAACCCGTCCGGTTTCAGGATCCGGCTGACTTCCCAGTAAAATTCAAGCGTGTAATACCGGTTCAAAAAGGCCGTGTAAGGATCGGACAAATTCACGAGAACAACATCATAAACCTGCGGTGAGCTGAGCTTGACATACCGGCGAGCATCCTGGTAGATTACGGTTATGCGTGGGTCATCCAGCGGGGCTGTTATCTTAGCGGGCAAATAGCGGTGCGCAAGTTCGAGAAGACGGGCATCCAGCTCAACGTAATCGATCGTCGTGCGCGGATACTTGAGGATCTCTTGGAGCGCTCCGTTCAAACCATTACCGATCAACAACACCCGATACGGATCAGGATGAGCCAAAAGAGCAAAATGAACATTATTTTCGGCGGCCAGGTCATCCCCGGTCGTAAAACTAAGCAATCCGTTTTCATACAGGCTGAACTCGCCCCCGCGTTTGACCAAGGCCAGATTGCCGTATTGGGAATCGACAACATCAACGATCTCATAGCCTTGCCATTGAAACGACCGGCTCCAGCGTTCAATCTCCCCCACCCCGCCCGCCAGGATCAAGACCAGCCATCCCAACAATAAAAAAAAGGCGGCTTGATAACTAAAAAGATGCCGCCGTTTCAAGACCATCAGCAAAATCAGCAAATTGATAACGCCGAGCCAGACCGCGATGGTCCAGGCCGGCAGGAAACGGATCAGGATAAAGCTGGCCAGCACGCCGCCGATGGCCGCCCCAAGGGCCTCGGCAATATAGATCCGGGCCACCTCCCTGGCCGGATCGGAAGACATGATGGTTTCCGCCCAGCGGCAAAGCAGGGCAAAGAAAGCCCCCAGCACGAAAGTGACCGGCAAAAGCAATAAAAAGGCGCTGACCACCATCGGCATCATGCCGGTAATCTGCCCGGTCGGGATATCCCACAGAACCCGAATGAACCGAATAAGCAGTATCCCGGTCGGCATAAGCAAGGCCTGGATGATGAGCAGGAATGCGAGTCCCGCCTGAGGGCGCTGGATCCGCGGCGCCAACCGGCTCAAGACAAAACTGCCAAGAGAGATGCCGAATAACCATGCCGCCAAAATAATGGCATACGACATCTCATTGCCGTAGAAGGCAATCGAGAATTCACGCAGATAAACGATCTGCGCGATCACTGAAGTGAATCCTAATGACAGGGAAAGAATCCTAAAAGGACGGCATTCAGGCGGGGATGCGGACAAGGGCATACCTATCTCTTTATATAAAACAAAAAGCGGTCCCAGATGTAAGGGCCAGCGTGATAATCCATGTGCTTCAGGCCTTAAACCTTAGACCTTTATAAAATTATCCTCGCATCAACGGCATAACTGCCAGCTGAGTCGGTCATCAGCGGATTGATGTCGATCTCTTTCACGTGACCGGCCAGACGCTGCACCGCACACAGGGTGCGGATAATCGATGGTTGATGGGCCTTGATCCCGCGAAAACCGTCCAGGATCTTGCGGGCCTGGATATCCTTGATCAAACGGGCAGCTTCCATCTCTCCGAATGGCACGATCCTGAACGAAACGTCTTTAAGGGCCTCAACAAAAACCCCGCCCAGGCCGAACATCACGACCGGGCCGAACTGGGGATCACGGCTCATGCCGATAATGCATTCCAGGCCTTTGACCATCTGAATGAGATTGACGCCCGCGATCTTGGCTTTGGGGCATTGCTTCCGGACACGCTCCATCATGGCGGCGTATTTTTCCTGAAGCTCTTCGGCATTTTTGATATTCACGACCACCCCGCCCACATCGCTTTTATGCACGATATCCTCGGAGGCGATCTTCATGGCCAGCGGGTACATCCCCTCGGCCTTTTTTCGGGCCTCGTCCAGATCCCGGGCAAAACCCCATTTCGGCGTCGGCACGCCGCAAAGCTCCAAGACCCGGCGGGCTTCATGTTCCATCAGGATCTCGCGTTTTTCCTGGCGGGCGTTTTCGATAATCGCCAGGGCCTCTTGCGGCGGAGGCTGGACATCGGGATTGTCCTTCGGCCGGGCGGCGATCTCTTTCCAGGTAAACAAGACCTTCAAGGCCGAAACGGCTTCATCCACGGCGCTGAAGGCCGGGATATGTTTCTCATTGAGATAGTGCAGCGCGGCGCGGGACCGTTCCCCGCCGACCATAGCCACAACCAGGGGCTTGGAACGGCCCGATTCGGTGTACTGGGCCTCGATTGACTGGGCGATCTCCATAGGATCAGTGACCGCGGTCTCGCAATAAAGGATAATAAGATTCTTGATCCGGTCCGCTTCCAGGGCGATCTGTGTCGCCTGGCGGTATTGCTGGCCGTGCCCCTGACCGGTGATATCGATGGGATTCTTGGTGCTGCCGAAATCCGGCATGGTAGAGCGGAAGTTTTCTTCCAGCCAGTCCGGAGCTTCGAGCAGACGGATGGCCTGTTTCTCACATTCATCCGTGGCCGACACGCCGATCCCGCCCCCGTTGGTGATGATCAGGGTCTCCTCCCCCTTGGGCTGAGGCAAGGACAGGCCTCGCGACCAGTCAAAGGCCTCGGTAAACGTATCCGCGCGAAGGATTCCCAATTGCTTGAAGGCCGCGTCATAAATCTTGTCCGCCCCCGAAAGCGAACCGGTATGCGAGGCCGCGGCCTTGGCCCCGCGCTGGGAACGGCCCACCTTAAGCACGATGACAGGTTTTTTGATCTTGGTCGTCAGGAATTTACGGCCGTCCTTGATCCCTTCCATGTAAATCACGATCGTGTCGACATTATCGTCATGGTTGAAATACTCGATCAGCTCCTTCTCTTCGATATCGGCCTTGTTGCCGAGGCTGATCAAAGAAGCCAGGCCGATCTTTTCCATCATGGTCCAGCCCATCAGCGATATGGCCAAGGCCCCGCTTTGCGAGATGAAGGCGATCTTGCCCGGCAGGATATCCCGCGGCCCGAAACTGGCGTTCAGGTTTGAGGGCGTATAAACGATCCCCAGGGTATTGGGACCCAGGATGGCGATTTCATGCTCGTCGGCAAACTTCTTCAGCTCCTGTTCCTCTTCGAC
>CAZBSU010000175.1:0-4201 GCA_964494745.1 uncultured Planctomycetales bacterium
TTGGCCGCGAGATCGTTGGCGAAATCCTGGGCCGCGTTCAGGCAGTCCCGGGTCTTTTCCAAATCAATGATGTAGATCCCGCTGCGTTCGCCGAAGATGTATTTTTTCATCTTGGGATTCCAGCGTTTGGATTGGTGCCCGAAATGGACACCGCATTCCAGAAGTGTTTTCAGCATCTCGTCCGTCATTTCTCCTCCTTTTGACACTTAAGGGGCTCACCGCCTTGGGGCGGCGCAAGTGAACATAAGTGTTTTGTTTTTTTGATGTTCCGGCCTACATAGGCCCGAGCTTGAATCTCCCTTCACTTCCTCCCGGGATGGCTCGTTGCCGTCGAGTAAACCGAATTTTGGTTCATTTTGTCAATTAATCGAAGTAGTATACCCAAAAAACTGAATTTTTTCAACCATTTATTTCTCCCGCAACCCCTTTGGACCGCCCTAGATAGCGGTCCCTGATAGGGGGCCCGGATAGGGGCTCTGATCATGGCCCGGAACGCGGCCCCGGCCAACCGCCAGCCTTCTCCCGAAAATCCGCCTTCCTCGGGCAAAATCGACAAAATCGACACGATCACATCTGAAACTGGGTCTCATGCAGCCGCCGGTAAAGGTCACAGGTGTCGAGCAATTCGTCATGCCTGCCCGCCCCGACTATCTTGCCCTGTTGCAGCACGATAATCTTATCGGCCTTTTTGATCGTGGACAATCGGTGGGCGATGGCAACGACCGTGCGGCCCCGCATCAATTCATTCAAGGCATCCTGGACATAGCGCTCCGATTCCGAGTCCAGTTGAGACGTGGCTTCGTCCAGGATGAGGATAGGTGGATTTTTCAAAATCGCCCGGGCGATCGCCAGGCGTTGCTTTTCCCCTCCCGACAGCCGGAATCCCCGTTCCCCGATAACAGTATCGTAACCGTGAGGCAATTCGGTGATGAAACGATGGGCATAGGCCTGCCGGGCCGCTTCTTCAATCCTTTCATCCGAAACATTTAAAGTCCCGTAAGAGATATTGGCCTTAATGGTATCATTAAACAGAAACGTCTCCTGGGTCACGATGCCGATCTGGGTACGCAGAGAACGCAGGCTCACGTCACGCAAATCCGTATCATCGATGGTGACCGAGCCTTCAATCGGATCGTAAAACCGCGGGATCAGGTTCGCCAACGTCGACTTCCCTGTCCCGGTCGGCCCGACGATGGCAACCATGTGACCGACTTGGATATCGAGATTGATGTCCCGCAATACCTTCCCGGTCGTTTGCTCATACCGAAACGAGACATTGTTCAGCCGAATGTCACGGTTGATCATCGGCAGGGTGACGGCATCTTCTTTTTCCTGGACGCTGGGTTCCTGATCGAGGATATCATGGATCCGTTCGTTGGCCGATAAGGCCTGCTGGACCAGGGCGTTGACATTCCCCAGCTTCTTGATCGGGCTGATCATGGACATCATGCACGCGAAAAACATGATAAAGATCCCGAAGGACAACTGCTGATCCAGCACCTGGCGGCCCAGCCACAGGAACATGATAATCGCGCACACAGCGCCGAAGAGCTCCGTTATCGGCGCCATCAATTTAAGCCGTTTAACCCGTTTCATAAAAAGTTTGTAAAAATCATGGCTCTTGACGCGGAACCGCTCGATCTCATACTCCTCGGTGCTGAAGGCCTTCACGATCTTGATCCCGGATATCGTCTCGAGCAACAATGAATTGATATCCGCCATGCGTTCCTGCGAACTGCGCGCCAACTTGCGGAGCTTTTTGCCGATGGCCGTCATCGGCCACATGACCATCGGGACGACAAAAAATATAATCACCGCGGCCTTGAAGTGAATCACCAGAACCGTCGTGACAAAGCCAACGACCGTGAAACCCTGGACGAACAGATCCGTGACACTGTAGGACACCGCGCTCTCGATAACCCCGACGTCGTATGTGATCCGGGACATGAGCTCCCCCGTCCTCTTCTTGCTGAAATAATCCAACGATAAATGCTGGATCTTCATGTAAAGCTCAAGACGGATATCCCGCATGACACGCTGGGTGATATCGTTCATGAGGTATTCATAAAGATAAATGAACCCGTGCTTGACCACCATCCCGATCAGGATCACGAACGGCATCGTCCGGAAAAGGACGGCCGGCTCCAACCCATTCAGATACCCAACGATCCCGGACAGGAATTCCGGCAGCTGATTGGGCGGGATGATCGCTTTCTGGTTAAAAATCCGGTCAATGATAGGCACGAGCATGGAGAGCTCAAAGATACGGAAAGCACTGGCAATCAACATAGCGCCGACCGCCACACCGAAGAGCCGTTTGTAGTCTTTTAAAAATCGCAATAATTTAAGGTAATTCCGCATAAAAACGCCCGGATCTCTTTTCTTTAGAATAGACTCATTAAATTTTTAGTTGCCGGCCCCCACCGACGCGAATTCTTCTAACGGAATGAATTACAAATAGTTTGCAAATCTTAGCATACCAATTGACTTTTGTCGAGGTCTTTGTTATAGTCATGCAGTTACCACGGATCCCAACCCTTCCTTAATATTTATATCTATTATGAAAAAGATTAAGTTAGCCATCATTGGCATCGGACATCTGGGTTCCAGGCATCTCAAGGTCGCTCATGAGCTGCGCGGGCAGATCGACCTGGCCGGCATCTGTGATATCAAGACCACCCGTACCAAAAAACTGGCTGAGCATTATAAAGTGCCGTATTTCAAGGATTACCGCGCCCTGACCGGCGCGGCGGACGCGGTGTTGATCTGCGTGCCCACCAACCAACATTTTGAGGTCGCCCGGCATTTCCTGAGCAACGGGGTCCATGCCTTTATCGAAAAACCGATCACCGCCACCCTGCCGGAGGCCGATACCCTGATCCGCCTGGCCGCCCGCAAAAAGGTCAAGCTCCAGGTCGGGCACGTCGAACGCTTCAACTCGGCCTTTCTTGCGATCAAACATTTTGCCCAGCACCCTCTATTCATCGAATGCCACCGGCTCAACCATTTTCCGAACCGGTCACTGGATATCGGGGTGGTCATGGACCTTATGATCCACGACATCGATATCGTTCTCGGGCTGAACCAATGCCCGATCAAATCCATTCACGCCGTGGGGATCCCGGTCCTCACCCCCCTGGAAGACATCTCCAGCGTGCGCATCGTTTTTAAGAACGGCTGCGTGTGCAACCTTACCGCGAGCCGCGTGTCCGACGAGGTCATGCGCAAGATCCGCATCTTCCTTCCCGAGGCCTACATCTCCCTGGACTATGTCAACCAGGAGGCCTATATCTCCAAAAAGAAGGGCAGGCTGATCCTCAAGCACAGCCTGCCGATCGAAAAAGAAGAACCCCTGAAAAAGGAGGTCAGCGCCTTCATCGACTGCATCCGCGACGACACAGCCCCGGTCGTGACCGGCCGCGACGGGCGCGCCGCCCTCAAATTGGCCCTGACCATCACCGCCAATATCCGAAAAAATCAGGATTATTACCGCAAAAATTTTCAGGGATTCTCATCCGTTCTCCAACCGGCAAAACGGTAACCAGTCCATGGCACATCCCGCCCCCCAACATATCGTCATCGTCGCGGGTGAGGCCTCCGGGGACATGCACGCGGCCCTGGTGGTCAAGGAATTAAAACAACTCGCCCCGGATTGCACTTTTTCCGGCTTAGGCGGCCCGCAGATGCAGGCCGCCGGCGTCGAGCTCTATGCCGACCTGACCCGTATCGCGGTCGTGGGCTTCATCGAGATCCTGAAGCATTACGGGGAATTCAAAAGATATTTCGATCTGATCCTGAATAAGATCGACGAAAAGCGGCCCGACGCCGTGGTCCTGGTCGATTATCCGGGCTTTAATCTGCGGCTGGCGCGGGAGTTGAAAAAAAGGCGGGTCAGGGTCATCTATTACATCAGCCCGCAGGTGTGGGCCTGGAAAGAGAACCGGGTCCGCGCCATCCAGCGCGACACGGATCGGATGCTGGTGCTGTTCGATTTTGAAAAAGATTTCTACGCCCGGCGCGGCGTGGAGGTGACCGTTGTCGGGCATCCGTTCGTGGACACGGTGCGCGCCGAGAGCCCGCGCGAGGCAATGCTGAAGGCCTGCGGATTATCCGACGGGAAACCGGTGCTCGGCCTGCTGCCCGGCTCCCGAGCCAAAGAGATCGAACGCATGCTGCCGGTGATGCTGGATGCCTCCGGACG
>CAZBSU010000176.1:0-4193 GCA_964494745.1 uncultured Planctomycetales bacterium
TGGGCCGCCAAGGGTGTAAGCAACAGCCTGTTTGTTCCGACAAAAAGTTGAAACAATGAAGGGAAGGAGAGGATGTCATTATGTCACAATCAAAGAAAATTCTTTTTTACGATACGAAACCTTATGACCAGCAATTTTTCAATGAGGCCAATAAGGATTTCGGCTTTCAGATCAAGTATTTCAGCGACCATCTGAACCCCAAAACCGCGCCGCATATGGTCCTGGAGGCCTTTGACGCTGTCTGCGCCTTTGTCAACGATACGCTCAATGCCGGGGTTATCGAAATTTTGAGCCAAAAGGGCATAGGTGTCATTGCTTTACGCAGCGCCGGTTACAACAATGTCGATCTGAAGGCGGCGTATGAGAAGGTTCATGTGGTCCGCGTTCCCGAATATTCGCCCCAGGCCGTGGCCGAGCATGCCGTGGCCCTGATGCTGGGATTGAACCGTAAGACCCACCGGGCCTATTCCCGGACCCGTGACGGCAATTTTTCGATCAACGGCCTTCTGGGTTTTGATATGCACAAAAAGACCGTCGGGGTGGTGGGCACGGGGCGTATCGGCCGGGCCCTGATCCCGATCCTCAAAGGATTCGGCATGGAGGTCCTGGCCTTTGATGTCATGCCTAATGAAGATTTTGCCCGCGAGGCCGGGTTCCGTTATGTGGATTTGGACGATCTCTATGCCCGGGCCGACATCATTTCTCTGCATGCGCCGTTGATGTCCGATACGTTTCATATGATCGACGAGAAAAGCATTGCCAAAATGAAAGACGGCGTGTTTATCATCAACACCAGCCGGGGCGCCCTGATCAAGACCGAGGCCTTGATCGAGGCCTTAAAGAACAAGAAGGTCGGCTGCGCGGGCCTTGACGTGTATGAGGAGGAGAGTGAATATTTTTTTGAAGATTTCTCTTCGACCGTCATCAGCGACGACCACCTGGCGCGGCTGCTGACATTCCCAAATGTGCTGTTGACCTCTCATCAGGGATTTTTTACCCGCGAGGCCCTGACCAATATCGCCCGCACGACCCTGCAGAACCTAACCGACTATTTTGAAGGCCGCCAGATGGTCAATGAGATCTGTTATCGCTGCGGGAAAGGCCCTTCGGAATGTTTGCGCAAAAAAGGTAAGCGTTGCTTCAAATGACCTGCCTGCGGCCCCGGCCTTTTGGTTATGGATAAAAAGAAGCTGGCCCTGATCCACATTATCAAACGTGAGCTCAACCTCAGCGATGAGACTTACCGGGATATCCTGCGGCGTGCCGCCGGGGTTGACAGCGCCAAAGATCTGGATGACGCCGGATTCCGCAGGCTGATGAGCCGTTTCGTGCGCAGTCCGCATTACCGCGTCAATGCCCGCGGCATGACCCTGAGGCAGAAGATGCTGATCCAATCGCTGGCCCGTGGTCTGGGGTGGGATACCGGGCACCTGGACCATTTTATCAACAAATATTACCACCAATCCGAGCTTTGCCGTTTGAGCCGGGGGGAAGCGGCCAGGCTTATTGAGTCTTTGAAACACATCTCAGGCCGGCGGCCGGGTCATTAGTTATTTTGGTTTTGGGCCCAAGGCGCAACTCAGGCCTCATCTTTTAGGCCGCCCCCATCTTTTTATTATGAAAAAGATCGCCTTTATCAAGATCGGGAGTTTCTCGGGGAAAAATATTTTTGTTTTTGATTTTTTAAAAAAATATTTTCCCGAGTGTCAGGTTGAGGTCATCGACGTTTGGGAGGATTTGATCCCGTATAAGACCTGGGGGCATTTGTTTCATGCCTTGCGCGAATATGGTCTTAAGGTTTTATGGAAAAATTACGCCACGGCAGTCTTGCGCACGGGCTTTTTTCGCGATCGCGTCCGCACGGCTTTAAAAGACAGGCTCGAGGGGCAGGATTGGCTTTTTACGTTTCAGACCGGTTCGTTTTTTGATGGCTCAATGCCGGGCATCCCGCATTTTGTCTATTTAGACGCCTCCCAGATTTCTATTTTCAAACAGATCAGGTTGTCTGGCCGGTCTTTGATCCGTTCTTTCTCCCAGGAGTTATTTCATCATCGGACGGGCTGGAGTGAAAGAATCCGAAAAGAGATCGCCGAATCTATCCAAGCTAAATTTGTTCAAACCCCGTCCAAGATGGCTCGGGAGAAGAATGTTTTCGAACATGCCGCGCGGGTATTTACGATGAGCGAATATGACCGCGCCGTTTTGATCCAGGATTATGAGGCCGCGGCGGAGAAGATCCTTTGTGTTTATTCGGGGCCTCACGTGGAACCCGATCCGGCCCAGGGGGCACCGCCCTATGAGAAAAAAAAGATACTTTTTATAGGATCTGAATGGGAGCGTAAGGGCGGGCCGGAACTGCTCGGCGCTTTCCGGCATATTCATGCCCGGCATCCGCAGGCCACCTTGACGGTCGTCGGCTGTTCTCCCAGATTGAAGGACCACGGCTGTATTGTCCTGGGCCGACTAACCAAAGAGGAGGTCCGGCAACAGTATCAGCAGGCCTCGATTTTTTGTGTGCCAACCCGGGTGGAGGCCTTCGGTTTTGTCTTTGTTGAGGCCCAGTATTTCAGATTGCCGGTCCTGGCCACGTCGACCGGCGCCTTGCCTGAGATCGTCCAGGACGAACAAACGGGCTATCTTGTCCCGCCGGGAGACATTCAGGCCTTAACCGGGGTTTTAGGAGATCTTCTGGGCAATCCGCAACGCTGCCGTGATTTCGGCCAGAACGGAGCGGCCCTGGTCCGTGAGCAATATAATTGGGACAAGACCTCGGATAGGATGTTGAGGTCCATGCGGGATTTTTTGAAATAAATCGGCCGGGATTTTTTATTTCAGAGAAGGGGAAAACGGCTTTGCCTTTATCTTGGGCGGGCTTAAATTTCATCTTAAATCTTTTGCACGCCCCTGCGGTTTGTTGTACATTAGTGCTGGAAAGAAATTTCAAAACGGGGGGGACCCATGATCAATCTTAGCGCCGAAGTTCAAAATATGCTGGCGGCCGCCCAGGCCAAGGGCGGAAAGGGCCAGGCGGATTTATCCGCTCAAACCGTTCAGGTCCTTGATGCCGTTCTGGAGACGGGGGTCCGGGAAAGGGCCAGTGATATCCATATTGAGCCGTTCGATAAGTTTTCTCGCGTCCGTTACCGTATTGACGGGCAGCTTATAAACGTTTTGGAGCTGGATAACGATTACAATATCAATTTGACAAATTGTATCGAGGTTATCTGTAATCTGCATACCGACGCCGCCATGAAACGCACCTCCCAGGACGGCCGTTTCAGCCGCTACATCGGCTCTCAGAATTACGATTTCAGGGTTTCGACTTTCCCGACGATTGCCGGAGAGAAGATGACGATCCGGATCCTTTATGAAGATAACGGGCTCTACGATATTGCCAACCTGGGGCTCACGGAGTATGACCTGAACCGTCTGGAAAAACTCCTGCAGCGCACCGAGGGCCTGGTGGTGGTCAGCGGGCCTACGGCCAGCGGTAAGACCACGACCTTGTATGCGATCCTGAACCGTCTGCATTCGATCCATAAAAATATCGTGACCCTTGAGAATCCGGTCGAATACCGGATCGCCGGGATGAATCAGTGTGAGGTCAGCGCCAAGGCGAACTTCGGATTTGCTGACGGCCTCCGGGCGATCCTGCGCCAGGATCCGGATATCATCCTGGTCGGCGAGATCCGTGATCAGGAAACGGCGGACACGACGATTCGCGTGGCCGTCTCAGGGCATCTCGTCTTCAGCACCATTCACGCCCGCGGCTCCATCGGGACGATCGTCCGCTTACTGAACATGGGCCTGGAACCCTTTATGATCTCGTATGCCATGAACGGCTCCATCGCCCAGCGTTTGGTCCGGCGGATATGTCCGCAATGCCGCGAGCCGATCAAGCCGGATATGCGGGTTATGCACTATCTACGGAATGAATACGGCCTGGACCTGAATCAGGTGCGTTATCATCACACCGCCGCCGGGGAAGACCAGCAGAAGGATCTGGTCCCGCTCGAGGAGATGACTTTTTATAAAGGCAGGGGATGTGATTACTGCAATCAAACCGGATATCATGGCCGGATCGCGATTTTTGAATTGGTGCTATTCGATGAGGAAATGCGTGAGGCCATCATGCAAAAGGCCCCCATGAAAGAGATCTTTCGCGTGGCCAAGAGCCGCGGCTTCCGGCCGCT
>CAZBSU010000177.1:0-4155 GCA_964494745.1 uncultured Planctomycetales bacterium
ATCGCCTATCACAATCTGGCCATCCAATATACCCATCATAAACTTTACCGCCAAGCCATCGCCTTGTATCAGCAGGCCCTGCAAATCGATCCGATGTATGCCGAGGCTTATAACAATCTCGGTAGTGCCTATTTCTTGATGGGCCATTCGGTCCGTGCCTTCCGGAACATAAATCAGGCCATCCGCATCTATCCTGATTACGCCGAGGCCTATCTCAACCGCGGGAATCTTTACGCCCACCGCCGGCACCTGGAGCGGGCCCGCCACGATTTCAATCGCGCCGTCCGCCTGAAACCAAATGATCCCCTGATCCTTTATAACCGGGCCCATCTCCTGACCGAGATCGGGGAGTATGATCTGGCGATCAGAGACTACACCCATGTCCTCAGACTCGATCCGCAAGATTCACAGGCCTTTAACAACCGCGGTGTCCTGTATCTGCGGCTGAAGAAGCTCCGCAAGGCCGCAGCGGATTTCCGCGCCGCTTATCAAGCCGACCCGACCAATCGTGCCGCGCTCCTTAATCTGAAGACTGTTCAAGAAAAAATAGAGAAGGCAGGATAAAAAGGATCTCAGCGGATCCAGGGGAGAGAAGGAGCATCACCTTTGAAATACCCAACCAGGCGGACCTCACGAATCAGATCGATATCGAACTTTTTCTTGACCTTATCCGCGAGGGTGCCAGCGAGCGTAAATACATCCTGGGCGGAACAATCACCTTGCTTGATGATCATATTGGCATGTTTTTCAAATACCCCGGCGCCGTTGCATCGCATTTGCTTGGCCCCGGCCTGTTCCAGGAACCAGCCCACGGCTTGGCGTTCCTGCCCGGGATCCGGACCGACGACATTTTTAAAGAAGCTGCCCGCCGACGGATTTTTACGCAGATCGGGATGTTTTTGTTCCCGCAAACTCAAGATCTCTTGACGTTCCTTCAACAACTCCTCCTTATCCCCGATTGTTAACGCGAAAACCGCTTCCAGGGCAATGGCCCCGTTGCTCTTCAGCAGGGAATCCCGGTAACCGAATTTCAGGGCTTCGAGATTCATTATCCTTGACTGCCCCGCGCGATCCATAAGAACGACGGAAGACAAACAGTCGCTGATCTGACGGCCGAAGGCCCCGGCGTTTCCCGCAATCGCTCCGCCGACGGTGCCATAAATACCGGACAGAAAATTCATCCCGGCCCAGCCCTGGGCCGCCGCATAGGCCACCACTTCGTCCAGGCGGGTCGAGGCCGTCACCTTGAGAGCCGCAGCCTGACCCTCGATCTGAGGGACATCCGTCCAATAACGGATAACCACGCCATCAAAACCGTCATCCGAAACAAGCAGGTTTGAGCCGCCGCCGATCACAATGAAATCAAGTTTCTGGAGATTAAGGTAACGGACCAAATCCTCGACCTGGTCCGGATAACGGCACTGACATAGACATCGACACGGCCCCCCGAGACAAAAGGTCGTGTAGTCTGACAAACGGGCCTCGGGGAAGGTCGGGATGCCCTGCTGACCGCATTCACAAACAAGTCGTGTTATTTCTGGGCGCATGGGGCTCATTAAATCTTGGGTATCGGGAAGACCATAGGGTGTTGAGAACTTTCGAGATGACGTATTGTCGCATCAGGCCAGTGGTTTTTGATCCGCTGGATCAAGGCCTCCACCACGGAATAAGGGACCGAGGCCCCGGAGCTGATGCCGATGTTTTCATGCCCCCCCAGCAAAGAGATGTCCAACTCTTCGGCATCATCGATCAGATAACTGGGAATACCCCAGCGTTCGCCCGTTTCACGCAGACGCTTACTGTTGGAACTGGTCGGGGAGCCGCAGACAATAATAATTTCCACCATGGAGGCCAACTCCCGGATGGCGTCCTGGCGTCTCTGCGTCGCGTAACAGATATTGTCCTGCCCCGGGGCCATGAGACGTCTATATTTACGCTTTAACTCGGTTATCATCTGCCGGGTGTCATCCACCGAAAGCGTCGTTTGGGTCAGATAGGCTACGGGTTGGTCGGCATCCCATGACAGGTGGGCGATGTCCTTGCGGTTATGAATAAAGGACAATAATTCCGGACGGATATATCCCGACGTGCCGATAATCTCCTGATGCTGTTTGTTCCCGATCAGAATGACAGGGATACCCCGTTCGGAAAATCCGATGGCCTGTTGGTGGATCCGCTTGACCAGGGGACAGGTGGCGTCGATAGATTTCAGCCCGCGTTGCCGGGCCTGTTCAATGATCTGGGGGGAGACGCCATGCGCACTGAAAATGACGTGACTCCCGGTCGGGATAGCTGAGATGTCATTCACAAACACGGCACCCCGGCTCTCGAAATCATGAATAACATGCGTATTATGGACAATCTCATGAAAGACGTAAAGGGGCGTGCCGTATTTGACGAGGGCCTGATTGACGATCTTGACGGCCCGGGCCACACCGGCGCAGAAGCCCTGTGTCCGGGCTAGAATAATCTGCATAACGGTTCATCCTGACATTTCAATTGCATAAAATCGGTTCCTTCTTTATAATTAAAAAATTATACCACTTTCTTGATTGCTTGAAAACGCCTTAATTCTCCGGCCGGACGATACATGCCCCCAATGCACAGACGCAAAACGCCACAAGTTCAAATCGGTCCCCTGGCCATCGGTTCGAATCAACCGGTCCGTGTCCAGTCCATGACCGACACGCCGACCGCCGACGCGGGGGCAACACTCCGTCAAATCAAGGAGCTGGTTCGGGCCGGATCCGAGATGGTGAGGGTGACGGTCAATGACGACATGGCCGCCCGCGCTCTGACGGCGATGATTCCCCAAATGCGCCGGCAGGGGATCAACATCCCGGTCATCGGCGATTTTCATTACAACGGGCATAGGCTATTATCCCTCTTTCCCGAGCTCGCTCAAGGCCTGGATAAATACCGTATCAATCCCGGGAACATCGGCCGGGGGCAGAAACGCGACGATCACTTTACGCAATTTATCAAGACAGCCGTAAAATACCATAAACCCGTGCGTATCGGCGTCAACAGCGGTTCTTTGGATCAGGCCGTCTTGGCTGACCGTATGACCCACAACGCCCGGCTCAAACGGCCCCAACCGGCTGAGCATGTCCTGCGTCAGGCCATGGTAGAAAGCGCGCTCTCCAGCGCCCGCTACGCGCTTCGGCTCGGCCTGCCGAAAAATAAGATCGTCCTCAGCGTCAAGATGTCCAACGTTCAGGACACCATTAAGGCCTATGAACTTCTTGCCCAGCGTTGTGATCTTGCCTTACATTTGGGTTTGACCGAAGCAGGCTCTGGCACGGAAGGCCTGGTCGCCAGCACGGCGGCCCTGGCGGTTTTGCTCCAGCAAGGGATAGGCGACACAATACGGGTCTCCGTAACCCCGGCCCCGGATCAAAAACGCAGCGTGGAGGTGGAAACGTGTCAGTCTCTTTTGCAATCTTTAGGTCTGCGCTATTTTACCCCTCAGGTCATCAGCTGCCCGGGATGCGGCCGAACGCATAGCCGCGATTTTCAAATCCTGGCCCTGGAGGTCAAAAAACACATCACCGATAACATAACCCAGTGGCGCCGTGAATGTCATGACATTGGCAGGCTTAAAATTGCGGTCATGGGTTGCGTGGTCAATGGCCCGGGCGAAAGCAAACAGGCCGACATCGGCATCAGCCTGCCGGGCCGGACGGAAAGGACAGCGGCCGTTGTCTATACAGACGGCAAAAAGATCGCGACCTTAAAAGGCCGTGACCTCAAGCAACAATTTCTGGCCATCCTTGATCATTATATCGAAACTTTTTCCCGCCGCTCATCGGCGGAGAAAAAAGGGAAGCCATAAGATCGTGGCGAAAGGGGGAAACATGAATATAATCTATGAACCGGAATACATCAAAGATTACGCTGATAGTCTTTACAAACAGGCCAAATACGTGATCCCGCTGCATTTTTTTCTGGGGATCTTTCTCGGATTCTTTGTATTCAATGCCATCAGCATCATGCTGGTGAATATGTTGGATTTTCTTATTTCATCGATCGGCGTCCTGGTGGGCGGGGTGATGGGTTTGCAGGCCGGGCGGGATCGCGCCGCCCAGCTCAAACTCCAGGCTCAATTGGCCCTATGCCAACTCAATATCGAAGAAAATACCCGGCCGGGAAAAT
>CAZBSU010000178.1:0-4132 GCA_964494745.1 uncultured Planctomycetales bacterium
TTGGACACAAGGCTATCAAAGAACGAACTATTACTAAAAACCAAAGGAAACCTCGAAAAAAGTCTCATAATTTTTCCAGGGTAAATAAGACTTGATCACCTCTCCCTCGTTTGCAAATAATTATATCAAACTTTCAAAAAAGTCTATTCGAATTTTATTTACACTTCATGCGAAACAAGATATGAAACATCCCCTCCGGCGCTCCCTTTCCTAAGAAAGATACGGCGAAGACCGACGCGCGCCGTTCCGCAGCCACCCCTCTTCCATAAAAAATATCTAGAAAGGAGGGGTGTGCGAGGACTGTTTGAGCACGCGGTCTTCGCCGTATCCTTAACTGTTTACCACAACGCCGTGCCGTCAACACCGAATCCCTGAATATCCTCTTCGGTATAACCGATCTCCTTCAGCACGGTCGGAGCAATGTCCATGATGGAAGGCTGTTCTTTGCGGACGGCCCGGTTGGCGAACAAAATCCCAGGCACGAGCTGGGGATCGAACAAATGCGAGCCGGACCATTTTTTAAGATTATCCTCGATCTGATCGCGGGGCACCGCGCCGATCCCTGTCTGCCAGGAGGCCCGGTACCCGATCCTGTAACCGACAACCAGATCCGGGGTCTCCCCCTCGTGCGGACCCCAATAGGCCTCTTCGCGCCGGTAGACTTTATTAACAACCTTTTGACCGAGTTTGGGATCGATCCACTGTTCCAGCTTAACGGCAATCTCCTGCTTGAGCTGTTCGGTTTCCTGTCCGGGCGCCACGATCCCCTGGCTTTCCCGGCCTCGCTGATTGATATAAAGCGAATTGAATCCTAAGGCATAGGCCTTGGTCCGGGACCAGTCGATATCGGACAGCAACGGCCCGCCGGCCATAGCGGATTCGTCATTCAGCTCCAGATAACCGTTATCCCGAAGCCAGGTATTCAGATGCGCGGCCCGTCGAAAGGTGTCAAAACCGTGATCCGACAGAACGATCAGAATATCATCCGCGCGCAATGTGTCCAGGGTCTTTCCCAAGACCCGGTCCAACTCAATATACCAATTCGGGATCATATCCCGGTATTCGGCCGGGGCATCGGGTTCGAACAAAGGATGTTGCGGATCAAGATAACGCCAAAACATATGCTGGATGATATCGGGCGATTCGAAATAGACATACAAAATCCCATTCTCGCATTCATTAAGCTCGCGCTCCAGCAGTCGCTGTTTCTCCTTAAAGATCTCATAAACGACATCCATAAAAATCTTTTCGTCGATCCGCTTCTCATTGACCGCCCAGGTATCGAACGGCATGCCCTGGGTGCGGAACAGCCCCATCTCCTCGGCCAACTCGCGGCTGTAGCCGGCCGGATGCGAGATCGGGAAAAACGGCTGACGCGGGTCGAGATTGATCGGGGTGACATACAGCTTCAGTTCCGGCTCGGATTCGATCAGATAAAACTTCAGGATCCCCCTGATCTTCCGGAACAATCCCAGGTCGAACACGACCGTCTGCCATCCGCTCCAGCGGCCCTGTTTTAACCGCAGCTGCTGCTTCTGAAATTCGATCTCAACCTCATCCCCGGCCACCCGCTCGATCTTCAAGGGGACCGTAACGTTTTGGGCCTGGCCTTTAAGTCCGGCGGTCTTGGGCCCGACAAGTTCCGAGATCATCATCCGGCCGGGCTTAAGATGGAACACCTTGCCCCCGGTGGTCTCCTCGTTGGTGTCCGGGGCGGTGGTATAGAACGAAAACGTGCCTTCGGTCCCGAGGATATCCGGGACACCCATGCCGGAGAGCATCTTGCCTTTGATCTTGTCCGGCGGGAACGTGACCGGGCAGGTCACGATCACCGACGGCACTCCCCGGTCCGAGGCGTGCTGCCAGAACCGATCGGCCTTGACGACGGGCAGGGGTTTGTTGTTCTCGATCTTGGACAGACACAGGCTGATCTTGTAATTCTTGGGATCGCGCGCGATGAAATCAAAAATGCCTGTCTTGCCCGGGTTCTGGCCGGTTGAAAATCCGGTCCAGGCGACCGGGGATTGCGGCGGATTGGTCGTGGCCAAAGGCCGGTAGCCCCCGGCTTCCTTAAGACGGACAAAATTCGGGAGTTTACCGGCGGCCATGAGCGGCTCGATGAGCCGCGGGCTCAAACCGTCATATCCGAGAATAATAATGCGCCCCTGATAAGGAGAATGTTTTGTCTGCATGAAATAACCCCCTGCGGCGATGCCGGCCAAAACGAGTAAAATAATAATGATGGGCTTTAAAAACCGCTTGAAAAATTTGAGCAAGCGTTTAAAAAAAAGCAGAAAGACACCCAAAAACCCGGACAGAAAGGCCAGCATCAAACCGCCGGCCGTCGTAATGGTAAAACCCGTTCCCGGATCAATATACCCGAGTATCATAGTTTAACTCCTTCAGGCTCCGTTCACAAGACTCGTCAGCACCACCAATAAAAAGGCCAGGACCATTCCCAGGACCCCGACAATGAACCCCTTCCTCAACCATTCCAGGAAGGTGATCTTGATGTTGACCTTTTTTTCGAGGATCCCCAGAGCCACGATATTGGCCGTGGAGCCGATCATCGTAATATTCCCGCCGAAACAGGCGCCGAAAAGCAGGGCCCACCACAGGGCATTGATGTCGAAATGCAGGATCTCGATACTGCGGATGATCGGGACATACGCGGCCACGGCCACGACATTATCCAGCAGGCTCGAAAAGAAGCCGCTGGTCATCAGCACCACGCCGGACAGCAGGGTTGGATGCTGGCCGACCACGCCGACGATCTTTTGGGCAAAGAAGGCCCCGACGCCGCTGGCCTGAATAACCCCGGCCTGGGCAAAAAGAAAAAGGAAAAACAACAACGAATTCCATTCCACCTCGCGTTCGACATAGATCCGGGCCTTGTCATGCCGGTAAAGCATGACCAGCCCGGCCGAGATGACCGGGAACATCATCAGCATCGTGTTTTCTTCCAGTCCCCAAAAAAGTTCGATGCGGTGATGCAGAGAGATAAGTATGATCGTGCCCAAGAAGATGGCAATGCTGACCTTGGTGCGGAAATCCGGCGGCAGGGATATCAGTTTCAGGAACCATTTGTCTTCTTCATAAATCTTGAGTTTCTCCGAGATTTCCTCGATATACTTGCTGTACCATTTGAAAAGCAGGATCACGGTCATCAGCAGAACGACCAGCGAGATCGGCAGGGCGTGCATGATGAAATCCTCGAAAGACAACCCGCCCCGGGCCGCGATCAAAACGCCGACGGGATTGCCCAGGACCGTGGACGCCGACCCGATATTGGTGGCAAAGACCGAAGAAATGATCAGCGGGATCGGGGAGATCTCCAAGAGATAGCAGATCTCCATCAGGGTCGTGGCCATCACGATGATCGAGGCCACCTCCCCCATCAGGGCCGAAAAGACCGCCGACAGGATCATGATGATGATGAACAGCTTCTTGCCGTCCAGATTCTTGACCCGCAATAACAGCGTGGTCAGCCAGGCGAAAAAACCGGCCTCCTTCATCATGCCGACGATGATCATCATCGCGATCAGGAAAATGATAACGTCCAGCGAGGCAAACCGGATAAATTCCTCCAGGGTAACGGCGCGGATAATGAAAAAAAGGCCGCTGCCGATGAAGGCAAAACTCAGCTTGACCTCCCAGAAAAACAGCGAACCCAGGATGGACATCGAGAAGATAAAGAGGATCAGGGCCTGATGAGCGGACAGACCCATCCGAAAACTGGTCAAACTGGCCAACAGGGACAAACCGACCAAAGCGATCGATTTAAGATATGCCGTTTTCTTTAACATAAATAATAATTTAGGAACGATATAAAGATGAATTTTAACTCTAAAAATATAGAAAGACAAGAATAAAATTGGCCATAAGGGCACCTCCCTGTGGGCAAATGAATCAAGGTGCCGTTATGGACCGCGGGACCCTTTGTCCTCAGATTCCGCTATTACCCTTTCTCTTGTAGGATAGATGAGTTATAATTTATCTGTTATTTTTGCCAAAAATCATTCTAGTCCATATTACCGCTTATGCGCCCGCGATTCTATATCATTCTTTCTGTTTTGTGCCTGGCCGTCCTGGGGGCGGGGATGCTCCAACGCCAGCTCCAAAAAGTCTCCCC
>CAZBSU010000179.1:0-4104 GCA_964494745.1 uncultured Planctomycetales bacterium
TCCGCCATAAAATGGAGGCACAGCCTTCGGGTGAGATAACGGAATAATAGGCATTTTCCAAAATACACATCCGGTCGGCCACGCCGATACCGATCGCGCCGCCGCTGCCACCCTCACCGATAACCGTCGCAATAATGGGAGTGCGGATCTCGACCATTTCCATAAGGTTGGTGGCGATCGCTTGCGCCTGCCCCCGTTCTTCGGCACCGATACCCGGATAGGCACCGGGCGTATCAATGAAGATCACGACCGGTAAAGAAAATTTCTCGGCCAAACGCATCAAACGCAGGGCCTTGCGATAGCCCTCCGGATGGGCGCAGCCGAAATTGCGCTGGATATTCTCTTTCGTGTCTCGGCCCTTCTGATGCCCGATGACCATGACCTTATGCCCGTCCATTTTGGCAAACCCGCCGATCATGGCGTAATCATCGGCAAAGCTCCGATCCCCATGCATTTCCAAAAAATCAGCCATGATCATATGGATATAATCGAGCGTATACGGCCGGGCGGGATGACGGGCAATCTGGATCCTCTGCCAATCCGTAAGCTTGCTGTAAATATCCGTTTTCAGCTTGGCCAGTTTCTTCTCGAGCTTTTTGATCTCGGGCTCGAGACTGATGTTCTTGTCCAAACCCAAAGTCTTCAGCTCGTCGATCTTTTTTTCAAGATCATAAATCGGTTTTTCGAAATCCAATCGGCCTTTTTTCATCGCATCCATGCCCTTATCGGGTGATAAAATAAATAAAACCGCCAGGCGTCGCTTTCAAAACAGGCGTCGGCGGCACAAACCAGGTCAATCAACAATAATGACCTTAGTGCCCTTCGGGATCAGGCTGTACAGTTCTTCAACTTCTTCGTTGCGCATGCGGACGCAGCCGGCGGTGGCCTGCTGGCCGATCGTTTCCGGCTCAATGGTGCCGTGGATGCCGTAGCCGGGCAGGTCAAAACCCATCCAGCGGCTCCCCAGGACGTTCTGCGGGCTTTCCGGCGGAACGATCGCGCCCCGGTTAAACCAGACCGGATCGATCAACTTGGTCGTGATCGTGTATTCCCCGACGGGGGTACAATTATTCTCGCCGGTGGAAACATTATAAACCTTCACGACTTCGTTGCCGTCCTTCAAAATAAGGATATTCTGCGATTTATCGATCAAGAGATTAAAGGTCCCGGTCCAGACCCTTAATTTTTGACCGATGCGGATCATATCGCTTTTCAGATTGTTGCCCTTTTTAATAAACTCCACGGTCGTGTTAAATTTCCTGGCGATCTTGCCCAGGGTATCCCCCGAGACGACTTCATACATAACCGTTTTGCCGGGGACCTCCTTGCGGGAAAAAATAATATCCATATTCAGATCTTCGAGTTCTTCCTGGATCACGGCGATGTTGTCGGTGTCGGGATGGTTGACGAGGATCTCCTGATAATACTTTTTGGCCTTCAAGAATTCACCCCGGTCTTCCAACGCGCGGCCCTGCTGATAAAGCTGTTTGGCGCTGACCTGATTGGGCCCGACGGTCGTTGGCTCAGGTCGTCCCCCTCGGGACGCGATAAAAAGAAGCACAATGATGAACGCGACACCAGCGCCGACAGCAATGAGCATTTTTCGATTCACGGAGTCTCTCCTCTTTGGTTATTAAAAATGGCGGTCACCAGAACCAGACATCGTATAATATCGTCGATAACAGCAGCCCGATGATAGAACCGATGAAGACCTGAAACGGTGTATGCCCAATCAGTTCGGCCAGCCGTTGGGTCTCGATTTTTCCTTTCCAGTGAATATCGTCCAAAATCTTATTCAGGATCTCGGCCTGCTGTCCGGTCGAACGCCGGACCCCTTGGGCGTCAAACATCGTCACCAGGGCAAAGACAGCCGCCAGGGCGAATAACGGCGAATCAAAACCCTTGTTCAGGCCGCAGGTTGTGGCCAAAGCCGTCGCGCCGGCCGCGTGACTGGACGGCATACCGCCGGTTCCGATAAACCATTTAAAATTAAAACGCCGCTCCCGAATGACCCCCAAGAAAACCTTGATGGTCTGGGCCAAGGCCCAGACCGTCAGCGTGATGACCAGAATTCTGTTATCGGAAAGTTCCGCGCTTAATTGACCGTACATATTAAGTGAATTATCCTCTCGAAAAGGCTTGTGAACATGATCCGGGCCGTCCAAGAGGCAAAAATTGACTTTCACCCGGGTTTATGATAGTTTACATTATAAATTTACCCATTTGAAATTGCAAGGTCTTTTCCTGCTCAGATCCTTTGCTTTTCAACCTATCCCCACGGATTCTTCATCAAATCCCCTTTTCATGATGCCCCCTGACGGAACTGTTTGTATTCAAAATGCTTGCGACATTGCACAGCTACGGCTTAACCGGTCTTGAGGCTTATCCGATCACCATCGAGGTTGATGCCGCCCGCGGTCTGCCCGGCACCTCGATTGTCGGGCTCCCGGATAATGCTGTCCGGGAAAGCCGCGACCGGGTCCGAACGGCCATCCGCAACAGCGGATATAAAAACCGCTCAAAACGCGTAACGGTCAATTTGTCCCCGGCTGACGTCAAAAAAGAGGGACCGGCGTTCGATCTGGCGATTGCCCTGGGATATCTCGCCGCCACCAAACAAATTAACACACAAAGACTTAGCGAATATATCGTCCTGGGGGAACTGTCGTTGAACGGCAGTATACGGCCGGTGAAGGGCGTCCTGGCCATAAGTCTTTCGATTCCCAAAGATAAATACAAAGGGATCATCCTGCCGGCGCCGAATGCGCCCGAGGCTTCCATCTGCCGGCGTCTGCCGGTTTTCCCGGTCCAGGAATTAAAAGAAGTGATCCATTTTCTGCATGACCCCAAAAGCCTGCTGCCCCTCAAGCCAGACAAGTTGTTGTTTTCTCAAAAAGATTCACCCCCTGGTCCCGATTTCAGTGAAGTCAAAGGACATACCTATGTCAAACGCGGATTGGAGATCGCGGCGGCCGGCGGGCATAATGTCCTGATGATCGGCCCTCCGGGCAGCGGGAAGACCATGTTGGCCAAGAGGATCCCGGGGATCCTGCCCGAAATGAATCTTAACGAAGCCCTTGAAACCACAAAAATCCATTCTGCCCTGGGACTTAATCAATCCCGGCAGGGCCTGATGCGTCAGCGCCCTTTTCGATGCCCTCACCACACCGCCTCCGATGTGGCCTTGGTGGGCGGCGGGGCTCTTCCCAAACCCGGCGAGGTGACCCTGGCTCACAACGGCATACTCTTTCTTGACGAACTCCCGGAGTTCAACCGCAATGTGCTTGAGTCCTTGCGCCAACCGCTGGAAGACCGATGTGTCACGGTGGCACGGGCCTCGAAAACCCTGCGTTTCCCGGCTAATTTTATGCTGGTCGCCAGCATGAATCCCTGCCCGTGCGGTTTTCTGACCGATACCCGGCGGCCGTGTCATTGCCGACCGTTACAAATCCAAAAATACCTTTCAAAAATCTCCGGCCCCCTTTTAGACCGCATTGATCTTCATCTCGAGGTCCCAGCCCTACATACCCTGGAATTAATGTCAGGGCTGCCTCAGGAATCTTCAGCCGACATTCGCAAACGCACAATCGCCGCACGGCGAAAACAGCATGAACGCTTTCAAAAACACAACATCCTGACCAATGCGCAGATGACTCATCAACAACTTAAAGAATTCTGCCAAATTAATACAGAAGGACAAGAATTAATGAAGGCTGCAATTAACGAGTTGGGATTATCTGCGAGAGTTTATGACCGGGTTCTTAAAGTAGCTAGAACGATTGCGGATTTGGCTGGCAAAAATGAAGTAGCCTCTGACCATATCTCAGAGGCTATTCAATATCGATGCCGCAATAGATGGTTATAAAATCACCAAATTTATGATTTAATCACGACGAAAATTTTCGCACGCGTTTTTTTCATTTCCCCAAGCATCAGACATTGTATGATTTTATTTAGAGCTCAACATCATGAGCCGCGCTGATAAGATAGATTTCGTCTATTTCTTTCAAATCGCCCAACTTTTTGATAAATTCATCTTTTCTCTGATCACGATCAAGTCTTATTTACCCTGGAAAAATTATGAGACTTTTTCCGAGGTTTCCT
>CAZBSU010000180.1:0-4103 GCA_964494745.1 uncultured Planctomycetales bacterium
GGACACGTCGGAAACTTTGCGGATATTCCTGCTGAAATTGGTTGATGTAGCGGATGGCCACATCGTAGAACCCGTCATCAAAGGCCTTTTGAGCGACAAAAAAAAGTTCCTGCTCTTTATCCTCGGCGGCCGCCGCGGGACCGGCCCAGGTCCCCAGCCAGACCAGGGTCATAAGGATGAGTATCGTTGAACCGTTTAAGAGGGATCGTTTCATGATTCATTAATTATAGCAAGACAAATGAGAAATGCCATTTAAACATGCTTTCCTTGCGAATGTTGTTTCAGGACATCTTTCAGATAGGACGCGGTATACGAACCGGGATGCTGAACCAGTTCCTCCGGGGTCCCGGCAAAGACCACCTCCCCTCCCCGCTCCCCGCCTTCTGGCCCGAGGTCGATAATATAGTCCGCGTTTTTGATCACTTCCAGATTGTGTTCGATCACGATCACGGTGTTCCCGCGGTCGACCAGTTTTTGCAGGACATGCAGCAGTTTGTCGACATCCGCAAAATGGAGGCCCGTTGTCGGTTCGTCCAGGATATAAAGGGTCCGCCCGGTCGCCGTTTTACATAATTCGCTGGCCAATTTGACCCGTTGGGCCTCGCCGCCGGAAAGCGTGGTGGCGGCCTGCCCGAGCCGTATGTATCCCAATCCCACATCTTCGATGGTTTGGAGGATTTTGCGGATACGGGGAATGTTTTCAAAGAGTCTCAGGGCCTGGGAAACGGACATATCCAACACGTCGCTGATATTTTTGTCATGATAATAGATACTCAGCGTTTGTTCGTTGAAGCGTTTGCCCTGACAGACCTCGCATGTGACGAAGATGTCCGGCAGGAAATGCATCTCGATCTTTTTGATCCCGTCACCCTGACAGGCCTCGCAGCGGCCGCCTTTGACGTTAAAGCTGAAGCGTCCCGGCTTGTATCCGCGCAAACGGGATTCGGGGAGGCGGCTGAAAAGGTCGCGAATATAACTGAAGACGCCCGTGTAGGTCGCGGGATTGGAACGAGGTGTGCGTCCGATCGGGGACTGGTCGACCACGATAACCTTATCAATCAACTCTATGCCGGTGATCTTTTTATGTTTGCCTGGCTTGCGGCTGGTGCGGGTTAGTTGTTGGGCCACTCCGGCATAAAGGACCTCGTCAATGAGGGTGGATTTGCCCGAGCCTGACACGCCCGTAATGCAGATGAACGTGCCCAGCGGGAAATCGACATTGATGTTTTTGAGATTGTGTTCAGCCGCGCCTTTTACCGAAAGGAAGGGTTGCCGCAAAACGGGGCGGCGTTGCGGAGGCACGGGGATGCCCGTTTTGCCGTTGAGGTATTGACCGGTCAAGGACGACGGGCACCGCAGCAGGCCCGGGATATCCCCGGCATAAATTACATGCCCCCCGTTCTCCCCGGCTCCGGGCCCCAGGTCGATGATATGATCGGCATGGCGGATCGTGGCCTCATCGTGCTCGACCACAATCAGCGTGTTGCCCTGATCCCGCAGGGAATGCAACGTGCGCAGGAGACGTTCGTTGTCGCGTTGATGCAGCCCGATGCTCGGCTCGTCGAGCACATAGATGACACCGACCAGTCCCGAACCGACCTGGGTTGCCAGGCGGATGCGTTCGGCCTCGCCGCCGGAAAGCGTGGCGCTTTTGCGATCCAGGGTCAAATACTCCAGACCGACATTGATGCAGAAGTCCAGCCGGCGGACGATCTCTTTGAGGATGTCTCGGCTGATGATCTTTTTGTCGCGGGTGAGTTTCAGGTTCCCGAAAAAGGTCTTGGCCTCGGTGATCGACATCGCGGTGCAGTCGGCGATATGGAGCCCCTTGATCTTAACGGCCAAGGATTCTTTCTTTAAACGCGCGCCCCCGCAACGGGGACAGGGCAAAACCGACATGTATCGCGCGATCTCGTCCTGCAGCCAGTCGCTGTCGGTTTCCTTAAAGAGCCGTTCCATGTATTTAAGGACGCCTTCAAAACGGCGGCCCCAGATCTCATCGTCCGAACCTTCAAAGACGATCCGGCGAAATTTTTTGGGGAGTTTTTTGAACGGTGTGGCCGGATCGATATCGTAAAGATCGCCCATCTCGCGCAAGACCGCGCGGTAGTACATCAGATAATTGCGGCGGCCTTTTTTCCAGGGGGCAATCGCCTGAACCCAGGCCTTCTCGGAATTCGGGACCAGGAAATCGGGGTCGATCTCCATGCGCGTTCCCAGGCCGTTGCAGTCCGGACAGGCCCCGTAAGGCGAATTGAAGGAAAAAATGCGCGGCTCGATTTCGAGAAGATTGATGCCGCAGTCAGTACAGGCGTATTTTTCCGAGAACGTTTTTGCGGGTGATTTTCCTCCGGTATCGATCATGACGATGCCTTTGCCGATCTCCAAGGCGGTCTCCAGGGAATCGGTGAGCCGTTTTTTGATTTGGGGCTTGATGGTCAGGCGGTCAACAACGATTTCGATATGATGCACACGGTAGCGGTCCAGTTTGATCGGCTCGGTCGTGTCGTAGATCTTGCCATCTATCCGCAGGCGGGCAAAACCCGCCTTGGTGACCTGGTCTTGGATGTGGCGGTATTCTCCTTTTCGCCCGCGCACAAAGGGGGCCAGGATATGAATCCGGATGCCTTCGGGTAAGCTGAGGACCTGTTGAGCCATCTCCTGGACCGTTTGCGGCTTGATCTCTTTCCCGCATTCGGGGCAGGTCGGGGTGCCGATGCGGGCGAAAAGCAGACGCAGATAATCATAAATCTCGGTTTGGGTCGCGACGGTGGAACGGGGGTTGCGGCTGGTGGTCTTTTGCTCGATGGAGATGGTCGGCGACAGACCCGCGATATGTTCCACCTGCGGCTTTTGCAGTTGTTCCAGGAATTGGCGGGCATAGGCCGAGAGGCTTTCGATATAACGGCGCTGTCCTTCCGCGTAGATCGTGTCGAAGGCCAGGGACGATTTGCCCGATCCGCTTAACCCGGTGACGACGACAAATTTATTACGCGGGATACGCAGACTGATATTTTTCAGGTTATGTTCCCGGGCACCATGGATAATAATATCCTCTGAACGCATGGATGAGAGGTCCGATGATTAATGAACGATTGCCAGGAGGGTTATTCCGTTTCCGGCAGGAAATGAATCGGCGGAAACGAACCGATAATGCCCAATCTTAGGCAAAAAAAAGGATTTTGTCAATAGGAGGACATGCTCGATAGGGGCGGCTGGTTCGGGGGGATTTCGACCAGTTCATACTTCACCATGAAGTCAAAGAGGGCCTTGGCAACGACCTGATGGCCCTTCACGGTCAAATGATCCCAGTCCAGGAAATAGGTCAGCAGGTATTGTTTCATGATGGCGTCGACCATATTCTTGGGATAATTCCGGTTACGCATCGCGACGATATGATCGGCCATCAGGGACTGAAAGATCCGGGTGAAATCAAGGACAGGGACATCGAAACGGTGGGCATGGTCGGTCAGGATCCGCTGGGGGGACAACTTAAGCGTGTCCACGCTTAACTGAAAGGTATGCGGAAAGATCAGCAGGACGACCGGAACCTTATTCTCATGACAAAGCCTGTAAATTTCTGTCAGATCCTGCAGGGTGATCTCCCAGGCTTTTTGGATACGCGGGTCATCCTCCAGATGGTCGGTCATGTATTCGACATTGTAAACTTCTTCCCTCACGAGATTTTCCCTGATCTTGGAACGCCTTTGCAGAAAATCGATCAGCCGCCCCCACCCTGTTTCATGATACAGAAGCCCCAGGGCCGCATTCTTGAATTGGGTGATGCCCTGGTTCCCGAAACCGATCCCGCCGAGGTCTTTGTCGTAGACAAAGGGTTCGGTGACATCATTCATGCAAAAGCCGACCAGCACGAGATCCGGGGAGAAGATCAGGGACTCTTCGAGGATATGAAATTCCTGGCGGGGGCCGTAGCCCGAGACGGCCGTATTGATGATTTGGTGGGTCTCATAGCGCGTATCGTATTGATTGAGCATTTGTTCGAGTTGATTGGCAAATGTTTCGTCGCGGGTCACGCCGTGTCCCATGGTGATCGAATCTCCCAGGACGACGGCCCGGAATTCCCCGTCTGGTTTCGTGACCGG
>CAZBSU010000181.1:0-4073 GCA_964494745.1 uncultured Planctomycetales bacterium
TCAACAGATTGGATAATCCGTGACCGCCTCCGACCGCCACAACCTTGGGCCCGCGCTCAAGATAACGGCGCTGATAAAGGATGTTGACCAGCTCCTGATTGCCCTTGGGCAGGAAAAGCGTCAGGATGGACACGAGCATCTTCCCCGTCCCCATCACGATCAGGATGATCCCGCATATGACGATGATGACCCCGGACACCCTGACCAGGGGAAATGACGAGGCAAAAGCGACGAACCCCCCGCCGACAATGATCACCCCCAGCAACGCGGTAAAGAACCAGCGTTTGATCCGCATGTGCGGGTAAAGCCATTTAACAAAATTTTTATGCATGGCACACGGCCTTAAGAAGCCCGGGCGTCTTCTTGCTGAATAAGCTGCAGCAGGGCCTTGTCGTCGCCGGCGCTCTTAAGATTATCGCGAAAAAATTTATCCTTGAGCAGACGGGATATGCGGGCCAGGGCCTTCAAATGCGGGCCGGCCGAGTCGATCGGGGCAATCAGCAGAAAAAAGATGTAGACGGGATCGCCGTCGAGAGAATCAAAATCGATACCGGATTTGCTGATCCCCAAAGCCGCCGTCAGCTGATCGACATTGTCGCATTTGCCGTGGGGGATGGCGATCCCCTGGCCGATGGCGGTTGACCCCAAGGCCTCACGGGCCATCAGGGTCTCGACGATCTTCGTCTTTGATTTTTTATCGATGACGCCGGCCTTGATCAGCAAATCAACCATATCGTTGATCACGCCTTTTTTGTCTTGCGACTTCAAGTCGGCGGTTACGGCCTGTTGACAAAGAAAATCCTTGATCTTCATGTGCGTGTCTCCTCCCAAGAAAACATTGTCTGCGGAAGCAATGGTTATGAAAGAGTCAGCTTGTGCAGCCTGACATTTGTTCGTTAGGGGGAAAAAGAGCGGCGGATGGGATTCGAACCCACGACATCCACCTTGGCAAGGTGGCATTCTAGCCAACTGAATTACCGCCGCATTATCTCCTGCAAACGAAAGTCGCCGGCCGCAAAAACGGCGACGGTTCTTGGAAAACGGTTTTCGTTTCTGAAAAACGGCTGTTGTTACGAATAAATCAAAATGGGCGGAAGAGGACTTGAACCTCCACGAGTTTCCCCACATGCTCCTAAGGCATGCGCGTCTACCAGTTCCGCCATCCGCCCGATTAGCGGACAGCGCTTAGCGCATAGCGTTTAGGAAAGCCATTGACCAAAGCCAAATTCTCTATCCGCTAAACGCTATCCGCTACACGCTCATATCAGTGACCCACCCGCGACTCGAACGCGGCACACCAGCCTTAAAAGGGCTGTGCTCTACCGGATGAGCTAGTGGGTCAAAACAAATCGTTCACGACAAGGGCTGTTTTTTTGCCCATGCAGTTGACGTTGACAGAAAAATCAACTTAATCAAAGAACGGAAGGGATCCCTGGCCGCGGGATTCGCACGGTTATTTGTGCTCGACCAATTCTTTCTGTTTGGACGCCAAGACCTGGTCGATCTCCTTGATGTACTGGTCGATCAGCTTTTGGACCTCTTCCTGGCCGCGAAAACTGTCGTCCTCGGAGATGGTCTTGTCAGCCTTCATCTTTTTGATCTTGTCGTTCGCGTCGCGCCGAATCGTGCGCAACGAAATGCGGCCATGCTCGGCCATATCCTTGACCACCTTGGAAAGCTCCTGGCGCCGCTCGTCCGAAAGCGGCGGGATATTAATGCGCACAAATTTCCCGTCGTTAATCGGCGTCACCCCGAGCTTGGACGACTGGATGGTCTTTTCGATCTCAGGGATGGCCGCTAGGTCCCAAGGCTGGATCACGATCGTCTTGGAATCCGGGATCGAGATGGAGGCAATCTGCTTCAACATCGTCGGGGTCCCGTAATAATTAACGTGCATCCCTTCGATCAGGCCCGGATGCGCCCGCCCGGTTCGAACTTCGGAAAATTCCCGCTGAACGGAAAGAATGCATTTCTTCATCTTCTGTTCAGCATCTCGTTTGATTTCCTTAATGATCATAAGCGATCCCTCCAGCTAAAGAGCGCGGACGACGCCCGGCCCCGATCAATGCACCAGGGTGCCGAGTTTTTCTCCGCAGATAACCCGCTTGATATTGCCGGGCTTGGTAATATTAAAAACAACGATGGGCATCTGATTGTCCATGCACATGCTGATCGCGGTGGCATCCATCACCTTCAGTTTTTTGCGCAGCACGTCGATAAACTTCACCCGGGTCAATTTTTTGGCATCCTTCACCGCCATCGGATCGGCCGAGTAAACGCCGTCCACCTTGGTCGCCTTCAACAGGGCATCCGCCCCCATCTCGGCCGCCCGCAGGGCCGCGGTCGTATCCGTCGTGAAGTACGGGTTGCCCGTTCCCCCGACGAAGATGACCACGCGCTTCTTCTCCATGTGACGGATCGCCCGACGACGGATATACGGTTCGGCAACCTGATGCATGGCAATGGCGGTCATCACCCTCGTCGGCACACCGGCCTTCTCAAGCGCATTCTGCAGGGCCAGCCCGTTCAAGACCGTGGCCAGCATGCCCATGTAATCCGCGACCGACCGGTCGAGCCCGAACCGTTTGGACTCCACATGGCCGCGGAAAATATTGCCGCCGCCCACGACCAGGGACACCGTGACCCCCAGGGCCCGGACATCCTTGATCTGGGTCGCCAGCGAGGCGCACATCTCCGCGTCGATGCCGTGCTGCTGGGTCCCGAGCAGGGACTCGCCGCTCAGCTTCAACACAACCCGTTGATAAGCTGGTTTTTTATTCGTCATCCTGACCAACCCGATAGCGTATAAAACGCCGAATGCGGATATTCTCGCCGATCTTGGCGATCAAATCGGTAATGCAGTTGCCTATCGTCATTCCCTGGTTCTTCACGAAAGGCTGGGCCAGAAGACATCTCTCCTTAATAAAGGCCGCCTTGTCTTCCTGCGCGGCCAAGACCTCTTCAGGAACGTCCTCCTCGGAAATGAAACGCGGGTTCATGGCCGCGATGTGCATGGCCACATCTTTGCAAAAACGGGAAAAATCCTCATTGCGGGCCACAAAATCCGTTTCACAGTTGACCTCGACCAGGACACCGATCTTACTGCCCATATGGATATAGGTTTCCACCCGTCCTTCCTTGGCCAACCGGCTGCCCTTCTTGGCCGCGATCTCAAGGCCCCTCTCCCGCAGGATCTCCTTGGCCTTGTTGATATCGCCGGCGGATTGCTCCAGCGCGTTCTTGCAATCGATCACACCGCATGAGGTCTCCTCACGCAGTTGTTTAATATCCTCCATTGAAAAACCCATTCTGCTTACCCTTTCTTTGATATGACTATGTGAATCTGATTCGTCAAATAAATCGTGTAAACGGGAACCCGTCTAAGCGGCCTTGCCGTCCGCCGGGCCGGTCGGTGCCACCGGCTTCCCGCCGGAAGCGCCCCTGGCCGACGCGGCGGCGGCAGGGACTGACGCCTTCTTCCCTTTAGAGGAACCTTTCTGCGCCTCAGAGGCCTCGGCCTTCCGCCTCACCGTCTCCGCCTCCAGAAATTCCTTGCGGCCCTGGAGGATGGCTTCGGCCAAATGCGTCGTGATGACGCGAATGGACTTCAAGGCGTCGTCATTGCCGGGAATAGGGAAATCGATCATATCCGGATCACAATTCGTGTCCACCAGCCCGATAACCGGGATGTGCAATTTTTTTGCCTCGCGCACGGCGATCTCCTCGCGCTTGGTGTCCACCACGAACAGCGCCTGCGGCAGACGGGCCATATCGCGTATCCCGCCGAGGTCTCGGAGCAATTTCCCTTTCTCCTTCATCAAACGGGCCACTTCTTTTTTCTTGAGATTATCGATAACGCCGTTCTCCTCCATCTTTTCGATATCCAGGAGCTTTTGCAGCGATTTATTAATGGTCATGAAATTGGTCAGAAGACCGCCCATCCATCTGCGGTTGATATGGGGCATGCCGGCCCGGGTCGATTCCGAGGCAATCACATCCTGGGCCTGTTTTTTGGTGCCGACAAAAAGGACGGTGCCCCCCTTGGCCGCGAGGTCGTTGGCGAAATCCTGGGC
>CAZBSU010000182.1:0-4027 GCA_964494745.1 uncultured Planctomycetales bacterium
ACGGATGCCCATTATGTCAGTTTGAACGGGAGACTGGATACGTTGCAGGCCGCGATCCTGTTGACCCGGCATAAATCTTTTAAGGGATTTCTGCGGCATCGGCGCTCGGCCGCGGATTATTATAACCAAAGCTTGCACGATATTGTTGCCATCCCCCGAATAGCCGAGGATGAACAGCCGGCCTTTTATACGTATAATATCCTCTGCCGCCGGCGCAATGCGCTGATGCAATATCTCGCGAACCATGGGATCGAGACCAAGATCCATCATCCTTTATTGATCCCCCAGCAAAAGGCTTATCGGCAAAGTGTTCGCGGGCACTGGCCGGTGGGACGCGATGTCATCGCGCGTTCGTTATGCCTGCCGATTCATGAAAAGATCACCCGGCGCGAATTGGATTATGTCATCAAACACGTCCGGCTGTTCTATCGAGCCGGGAAGGGGAAACGATCATGAGCGAAGCCTGGTTTAACGATCAAGATATCGTGACGGTTGAACGGGATCTTCTTGAAAGACTCAAGCAGACGGCGGCCGAGAATGCTTCCCGGAAGATGCGTTTTTGTCTGCATCAAGATCAAAACGCCCAACTGCATGAGATGGTGATCGCGGTTGCCCCGGGGGCTTACCTGAGGCCGCACCGCCACCCGACGAAATGCGAGTCCTTTCATGTGATCCAAGGAAAGTTCTGGCTGGTGATCTTTGATGATAGCGGCAAGATCCAAAGGAAGTTTGTCATGGGCCCTCGGCATGAAGAGGATATTTTTCTTTACCGGATCGAAAAAGGGTATTGGCACACGATCGTTCCTTTAACCGATTTTGTTATCCTGCATGAGGTCACGCCCGGGCCGTTCGTCCGGGAAGAGGCGAGCGAGTTCCCGGTCTGGGCCCCGGCGCCTGAAGAAACGGAAAAGATACGGGAATTCCAAAAGGAACTGATTCACCGTTGTGAGGCGTGTTGATTTATTGAATAATGCAAAAGAACCTCCGATGTCTTTTGCTTAAATAACAGCTGAGAGGGGCAGATGCCACAAATTGATTTTATCACCGCCACGCATCAACAGACGAAACGAAATTACCTCGAGCGGGTGACCGAGCATGACAAGGCGGAATGCGCCCGCATCGCCAAGCGTTTCGGGCAGGAATATTGGGACGGGGACCGTAAGTTCGGTTACGGCGGATTCCGTTATGACGGGCGCTGGCAGGCCGTGGCCCGTGCCATGGCAAAACATTACGGCCTGAGATCCGGCATGAAAGTCTTGGATGTCGGCTGCGGCAAGGCGTTTCTGTTATATGATCTTTCGAAGGAAGTCCCGGGATTGGAGTGCCGGGGCGTCGATATCTCCGGTTATGCCCTGGAACATGCCCAGGAGGAAATGAAGCCGTTTTTGCAAGAGGCCCCGGCCCAACAATTGCCTTTCGAGGACAACTCGTTTGATCTGGTTATATCCATTACCACGCTTCATAATCTGGCGTTGTATGACCTGAAATCCTCATTGCAGGAAATCGAGCGCGTCAGCCGGGGTAAATCGTATATCGTCGTGGAATCCTACCGCAATGAAAATGAGAAGGCCAATCTGCTGTATTGGCAGTTGACCTGTGAATGTTTTTTTACGCCCGAGGAATGGGAGTGGATCTTCAAGGAATTCGGTTATTCGGGCGATTATTCGTTTATCTTTTTTGAATAAACATGGACACGGTTCATCCACAGATATCTTTTTTGATCCCGGCGTATAACGAAGAGCAACATCTCAAGATCACGGTCGAAGAATCGATCCGGGTCCTGACGGAATCGGGCCGGGATTTTGAGATCATCGTCGTGGACGACGGCAGCACGGACCGGACGGGGAAGATCGCCGAAGAATTGGCCGGGACCCATTCCTGCGTGCGCGTCTTTCATAACGGGGTCAACCGGGGTTTCGGGGAGACCTGTCGCAAGGGGATCCGCGAGGCCCGGGGGCAATACATCGGCTGGGTATCGGCGGACACGACGTGGGAACCCGACGGATTGAAGCAGGCGGTGAACACCCTGGGGCAGGCGGATGTAATCACGGCCTATTATACGAACGTGCATGACCGTTCCTGGCTGCGGCGGATCATCTCGCGCTCATTCACGGTCTTCATGAATTTATTATTCGGTTTGCAGTTGCACTATTTTAACGGGGGGTGTTTTCATCGCGCGGATCTGATCAAACCGCTCGAGCTGAGGTCCGCCGGATTGACCTTATGGGCCGAGGCCCTGATCCGGCTTCTGAAAAAAGGCCATTCGTGCCGGGAGATCGGGATCTACAATCCACCCCGGCAGCAGGGAAGATCCAAGGCCTTTAGTTTTCGGAATATGTTTGGAACATTGGGGATCATTATAATCCTGATACGGGATATCCATTTTACCAGGGTACATTGATCGGGGAATCATTTCGGCAAGGAGCTGAGTATGAATGAGGATAAAGAGGATTTTAATAATGTCGAACATCATTATTTCGGTCACGAAGAAATACCTTTAGGGGGGCCGACGTCGATGAGTATGATCGGGGATCCCAAGCACATTCTGTTTGTCTTGTCCCGGTATAAATTTTGCGCCCGTATGCTTCAAGGGAAAAAACGGGTCTTGGAACTCGGATTCGGAGATGGGATCGGCCTGCCCATCATGGCTAAGGCGGTCGACCAGATTTTTGCGGTTGAGCGAGAATCTCTGGCTGCAGAAAGTTTTATCCGGCGATTGGGCAAATATTACCCGAATGTGACCCCCGTGTGTCTGGACCCTGCCGTGCAGGAACTGGACATGCAGGTGGATGCCGCTTTCTCGATCGATTTCCTGGAGCATATCCCGCCTGGACGGGAGGCTTTTTTGATGCAGAATATCATCCGTTGCCTACCGGTAGACGGCATCCTGATTACGGGCACACCCAATATTTCCGCACAGGATTATGCCAGCCACAGCAGCCGGGTTCATCATGTGAATTTAAAATCACCGGAGTCCCTGCGGGATCTCATGGGGCAATATTTCGATAATGTCTTTATGTTCGGCATGAACGACGAGGTCCTTCACACCGGCTTCGGTCCGATGTGTCATTACCTTTGGTCCGTGGCCGCCGGTTTAAAAAAGTAAGCAGGAGCCGTGTCGTTTTTTATTTTTCCTGACGTCTCTTGAATCGTTCTGGCCAGGAAATGTTTCATGCTCAGGTCTTTGGTTTTATTTCAAGTTATGGTCTTTGGGGCCCGGCCTGGCTGAAAAGAAGGAGGGAATACTGTTTGGAATAAGATTTTTTGATCTGCGGAAGTTCTTGCGCCCGATGAAATTCATCTTGGCTTTCGGCCTGTGGCTTTTTCTGTTTCGGGCATTCCTTATCGGAAAGGCCACGATTTTCGGCGAAAATTATCTGCATTATTCCATATTGAAATTTTTCCTGGATAGCCTCCGAAGCGGGGTCTATCCGCTCTGGAATCCTTTCTTGCTCTGGGGAATCGTTAATCACGCCGATATCGTAGCCTATGGCCCTTTTAATCCGGTCTGGGGCCTTATCCCTTTTCTTAATGCCGCCGGCATCCCGTATTATCCCGCGTATTTGTTAACGACGGTTGGGTATTTCTTCTTCGGTATGGTCGGATTTTATCTCCTGGCCCGGGAGATTTTACGGGATGAAATTTTGGCCTATGCCGCCTTCCTGATGCTGCTTTTTTCGTCGGTCAGCATGCCGATGTTCGGCAATTTGATTATGCTTCTGATTTTCATCCCGGGCGTGTGGTTTTTTTATTTTCTTTTTCGATTTTTTAGAGAACCAAGCCGCTATGTTTTCGCCGGATTGGTTTTTTGCCTGATGCTGATCATTACAACCTATTTGCCGTTTTATTTCCTGACGGTCCTGGCCGCTTTCCTGATATTATTGTTGTTGATCGTCCCGTCCCAGTTTAAGGCCGGGATAATAATTTTTTTGGAGTTTATTCGTCGGCATGTCATCCTTGTTTTATTAAGTGTCATATCCCTTATTTTTTGCATCTATCCGTCTTATCAAACGTATCAATATACCAA
>CAZBSU010000183.1:0-4017 GCA_964494745.1 uncultured Planctomycetales bacterium
GCCTGCAGACAGCGGTGCTGCATAATGTGATCATGACGCTGTTGAAGGATTACACCGAGCGCGGGGCCAAGATCCCGGGCACGCCGCCGGATTATTTTGATAATGACGTTACGGCTGATGACGCTAAGGCCATGCGCGTTGCCCAGTTGATGAATGAGGGAGAATACGGCAAGATCACCTCGGATATGCTGCGGCCGTATCTGCAAGATTCGGTTCAGTTTTTCGAACTGCTGTCGCATGTCAACTTCGAGACCCAGGCTTATGACGGCCCGATCACCCTGAACGAGATCCGCGAACGATTGATGGAAGCAAGCCGGCTGCGGGCGCGGCGCCGGGCGGAATCCGACGCGGTGCGGGACTCCGAATTCAACCGCGGTTTCCGCCCGACCGGCGAGTTCGCGGCCGATATCCGTGAGTCATTCGGCAGTGTCTTGGCTTTAAGCGGCGGCGCGATCGGCGGGCGGCTTTTGGAGGTGGCCGCGGGGCGTAAGGCCAGGCATCGCTCTCCCCAGGACGTGTGGGCCCGTCTGCCGGAGAACGCCAAACTGCTGATTGATTATCTTTCGCTGCGGTTCATTCATCCGGTCGTGGGGTGGCAGATGCCGCGATTTGATTACAACAATCGGGCGGACAGTGTTGCCGCGTCGACCCGGCCGTCCATGAATACAATTACTTGGAATCTGTACTGGCAGGAGGCGGCCTTCCGGGAACTGGTCAATCTATGCCGGAACCGGGCGGCCCTGATGGAGGAATTGCAGAAGGGCGAAGAAAGTGTGGTATGGCAATTTCTGCAGACATTGTCGCATGAATCCCAGCACCTGAACCAGTTTGAAGACTGGATGGGGCATACTCATCACGGCATGGAGAAAATAGAAGGGACGGATGAGGACGAGGACCCGCGTTTCGGTATCCGCATGGGCCGCATGGCCTTGGACCCGATGCTGGCGGAGTTGCCGGACGATGTTGTAAGCGTATTCACCGCGGATGAGGAAACGATGCGGGCTTTTGTCGATAAGTACAAAGACGCGCCGGCCCTTGCTTATCCCAAAGCAAAAGGCGGGACTCCGGTCGTCGTGGATGACGGCGGCTCGAGCGGGCTGCTCACCCCCCGGGACGCGCAGGTCTCTGGTGAGGGGGTGCAAGCTTCCGGCCGCGGGTCGCTGGGCTCCAGTCAGGGCGAGCGGCCCGGCGGTATCGATCTCGACCCGGCGATGATGGATCTTCAGCTCGAGGGCGGCGGCGTGCCGCTGGATATCCCGGCCGGGGCGCCTGACCCGGCCCAACTTGACTTTGACGGCCTGATCCCGGTCATCATCAATATTACCCCGGTCACGAACCTTCCGTTGTATCTCGGCGCCGCCTCGTCTGCCACCGAGACCCTTGCCTACAAGTAAATAAAGGAATAAAGGTGACAGTCACCTTTTTTGGGGGACACATTGATCTAAGATCGAACCCCGGGTTAGGGAAGCCCGGTTTTTTCTGTTGTAATCTACTGTCGCGTAATATCTTAAAACCATAACACCGGGTCTTAAGACCCGGCGTTATGGTATGAGGGATTTGATGACCGATGCGGGGATGGTCAGGTCTTCGGCGAGGGTCTTTTTGATCTGTTCGGGGTCGGTGTTGTTCTCGATCTGCTCGAGCTTGCGGATCGCGTCGGCGCGGTCCATCTTACCGTTGCGGATCATGTTGCTGAAGCCCAGCTCGATCTTGCTGACCCCATACGCGGTCTTGGTCAGAAAATCCACCACCGGCACCAGTTTGCAATCCACCCGCCAGGACGTCGGCGAGTCTTCCGGCGCCTTCCAGCCCAGAGCGGATATCGTGTTGACCAGGATGTCCTGATCCCAGGTGATGTAATCGAACATGTGGATCTCGTGCAGGTTGTGCGGCGTGTCCGGGCCGTATTCCTCTTTCATCTTATTAAAATAAATTTTGTATTTGAACAAACTCAGCGCGCCCGGCGACAACAGCCGCCGCCATTTGGAGGGGGGGGCTTTGGCGCCTTCGACCAGGTCGTAATACGGCGAGGTCGATTCATAGCTCGAATCGCCCCACACGACCATGCCGATGCCGTTATTGCGGGCGTAGTTATACGATGCGGATTCGAACCCGTATTTGCAGGCCTCGCAGGTCTGGGCCGCGACCAGCCCGGGCCCGAACGGCGCGTTCATTTTTAATTTTTCGGCCACGATCTTTTTGCCGAGGTTTGCCCGCGACTGAATGCGGACCAGCGGCACGCCGAGCGCCTGGGACACACGTTCGAGGTTGTCTTTGACGATCGGCGTTTCGAAATCATTATCGTTATGCAGGGCCACCGGCCGCAGGCCCAATTCCTTGGCGGTGTAGTAAAGCACATACGAGCTGTCACGCCCGCCGCTGATCGGGACCACGCAGTCATGCTCGGGATTGGTGTTGTCTTTTTTATATTCGCCGATGAGGTTCATCAACTCGTCTCTGCCCTTGGGCTGAAACGGCTGATACCCCTGGCACAGCTGGCACACGCCCTGGTCGTTTAATTGGATGCCTTTGGCGGTTGCCGGGATGACGCAGACGGAGCATCTTTTCATGGGGACATTCCTTTTCATTGTTTTGTCGAATGTTTTGCGAAATCATTACCGATTATTTTGTATGATGTCCCAACAGTATAACCAAAGAACCGGTTTTTTGCAATAAAAGGGGACAGCGCCCTTTTTCACATTCGGCTTGACCTTCCCCCTGAAAGTTGGTCCACTTTTTGTGATAGAATGAAGGCGCAAAAAGGGGGTCAAAAATGGGCAAAAGGTTCAAGCCGGAAGAAATCATCATGAATTACGGGAAGTCGAGATCCAGCAAGGCAAAGGCCTTGATATCAATGCGGCTTGCCGACAAGTCGGGATAACGGACGCGACATATTACCGCTGGCGCAAAGAGTATGGCGGGATGAAGGTTGATCAGGCAAGAAGATACAAAGAATTAGATCAAGAGAATACACGGCTAAAAAAGCTGGTAGCAGATTTATCTCTGGATAACGCAATACTCAAGGAGGTATCCCGGGGAAACTTCTAAGCCCGGCCAAGAAGCGCCGGGCAATCGAGATGGCCAAAGAGAAGTTTAAGGATGTATCAGAGCGGCGGATTTGCCGGGTGATCGGGCAGCCGCGTTCAACACAGCGCTATAAATGTTCTGTGAAAGATGATGAGCATCAGCTGGTGATGGACATGATCCGGCTGGTCAAGCAGTATGGACGTTATGGGTATCGCCGTATTGCGGGATTATTGCGGGAAGACGGCTGACGGCGGCTCAACGATAAGCGGGTTGAACGTTTATGGCGGCGGGAAGGATTAAAGGTTCCGTCAAGACAACCCAAGCGCAGAAGATTGTGGTTTAATGACGGGTCATGTATCCGGTTAAGGGCGCTGCACCGCAATCATGTCTGGAGTTATGATTTTGTGCATGACAGAACCAGCAATGGCCGCGCGGTCCGGATGCTCACGATTATTGATGAACACGGCCGGGAATGTCTGGCCATTGAAGTCAACAGAAAGTTAAATTCAAAAAATGTCATTGATGTGTTATCTCGGTTGTTCATTGAAAAAGGAGTTCCCGAATATATCCGTTCTGATAACGGGCCGGAATTTATCGCAGACCGTCTCCGCTGGTGGCTTCGCAGGATAGGAGTCACAACGCTCTACATCGAACCGGGCAGTCCCTGGGAAAACGGGTATATCGAATCATTCAACGGTAAACTCCGGGATGAGTTGCTGGACAGGGAGATCTTTGACACGTTATATGAAGCAAAAGTGCTGGTAGACCGCTGGCGGTGGGAATATAATACCATCCGTCCTCATAGTTCGCTGGGCTACAGGCCGCCGGCACCGGAAGCAATTAAACCGAAATGGATTGAACAACAAATGCCTTTAAACTCTCACAAATGTTGGTACAACTAAGTGGGGCAGGTCAATGAGGTATCAAGGTGCTTGAAGAAGGAGATGATACGATAACAATCAAGTAATGCGGTGGCTTGACTTCCGACTT
>CAZBSU010000184.1:0-3978 GCA_964494745.1 uncultured Planctomycetales bacterium
TAAATTATAGCATTTGCGACCCGCGAATTCGAACCCCAAAAAGCAGAAACCCCGGCGTTCGACCGGGGTCTCTGCGAACTCCCTTTTATTGTTAATGTTGTTAATCCGACATCGCGTATTCTTCCGAAGTCTCCGCCGGCTTCTGCCCCAGGATCGGGACAAGGCTGGGCAAAGGCGCGATATTGATGATGACCGGCACAAAACCGTCCACCCCGTTATCCATAATGGTCTGGATCTCAAACGGGTTAAACCGGACAGGGATTGAGGTCCCGCTGCGGCGGACATTGATATTATTCATGTCGATACCACCGAGCTCGTCCCTCTGTTCTGTCCCGCCGTTATCAAGCGGCGCGGTTTTACCCAACAGTTTATTCAGGTCCTTGATCATATCTTCAACCCATGAGGTCTTCAAAGGATACGTCTTGGTCGTCATCTGGGAGCTGGTCAGGATATGCAGGAACCGCTGGGCGATTTCCAAAGCGTCCTCCGGGGTCCGGCCTTCGATGTCAACCCCCATGACCGGATCGGTCAGGGAGCCGCGCACCAGGAACCAGCCCTTCCAATTTCCCTTGCTGTCGAAAAAATTCACCCGCGAACCGTCGATGTAATTCTTCTCAGCCTGTTCTCCAGCGCTAAGGCTCGCTTCAACCATGCTGTCACCCAGAAAGGCGGACAAGGCCAATTTCGCTTCCGGCAGCTGCTCACGGCTGACAACATCCTCATTGATCCTGAGCCGCAGCGATTTAGACAGGTAATAACCCTTTCCCTGATGCGGGAATGTCGCTATCTTTCCGCTCAGCGTCTGGCCGTTCTTGGCCAGGTCGGCCATGATCGTCACGATCTGGGCCGCGGTGTAGGTCCCGTCGTCGAAATAATGGTTTTCAGGGAACATGATATGCCCGGAGGTCTCACCGCCGAAACACACCGGCTTGCCTTCCCTTTCCAGGTCCCGGATATTTCCCTTAATGAAGACATAACCGGTGATGCCGTATAAAACATGGCCCACGAATGATGTTTCACTCTTTTCGCCTTGAAAGATATCCGTTTCATAAACGGCCTTACGGTCCGCCATCAATGCCTCATAATCCTCATCTGAATTAACATCCGCGGCCGCGCGGTTAGCAACCTCGGCCACACCCCACGATGAACGGCTGTTGACAACCACATAATGGTCTTTGTATTCCGGCTTGCGCAAACGGTGATCCGCCAGGAGCATCAAGGTCTCATTGCCGGTGACCGGCTTGCCTTTGTCGTTCACGAACCCGACCCGGTCGCCGTCCGAATCAAAGGCCATGCCGAGGTCAGCGACCTTGGCCCCGTCTTCTCCCGGTTTCATATGATCCAATATATCCACCATATTGACCGGTTTCTCAGGATCCGGCATATGATTCGGGAATGTCCCGTCCGGTTCGGCAAACAGCAGGTCCGTCTCCGCGCCTAATTTTTGCAAAGGCAAGGCCATAAACGTGGACGCGCCGTTGCCGGTATCGATCACGATCTTCTTGCCTTTGAGCGGCGTTTGACCCGCGTTCAAATTTTTACGAATATTCGCCTCGATCAAGACCTGATACTTTTTATAGGCATCTTCATCTTCAAACCGGACATTTTCAAGTCCGGATGTGCCCTGGGATAAAGGCCGCACCAGATCCAAAATCCCGGACAAGGCCTTATCCCCAACCTTGGACTTATACGTCGCGGCCCGTTCAAAGATCTGCAGCAATTGCTCTTTGGAAACATTATCCACGACCCACTTGTTTGTCCTTTTATCCCGATAACGCATGGCAAACTTGATCCCGTTAAATTTGGACCGCAGATGACTGGCCGTGATCATGATCCCGCCGTCCGCCTCATAATTCTCCACCGACCAGTAAAGCATCGGGGTCGTGGTATGCCTTGTGGCCCGCGGGCCCCCGATATCAATAACCTTCACACCCAGGTCGTTTAAGGTCTTAACAATCAAGGCATGGACAAACGGGCTTGAGATGCGCACGTCTTTGCCCAAGGTCAGGGTCAAATCTCCCTTTTTCTTGCCCAGGTCTGATGCCAGTTGGTCAACAAAACCCGTGACGAGGTCCTTGATCTTGGCCGGGGACAGCTCGGTCCCGGCCACACCGCGCACATCCTGGCTCGCGAACACCGTTGAATTGGCGCCCTTGGCAAGATTGGCCTCATCCTCAACAGTATCGATGGAATCGGCAACCGCCATGATCAGATTGGCCTCTTCAGGAGTAAAAGCGATTGCGACCTGTTTCAAGGCCACAAGTATCTGCTGGGCGGTCTCTTTCTGACGTCCCAGGGACAATTCGAATAATGCCCGCGTCAAAGCGATCTTTTTATCCGTCCTCCCGACCTCGGAGACAAGACTGATATACATTCCCAAGGCCGTGGCCAACGAGGTGATGCGGCCCGCCTTCTGTTCGGCCGGGAGCGGCAGACGGTAGCGGTTGAGCATAACATCATCAATCAGGCCTGCCAGGATCGGACGGAAAGCGGTCGCGTCCACCTGATCCGCGTTATCCAAACGGTTCGTCAGCTCCGTAGCCAGCTGCCGAAGATCCGGCAACTGGGTCGTCATTGTTTGCCCGGGCTGGATCACCCAGCCTTCGGGGATAACCGTATTCAAAAGTTTGACATTTATCAGCGCCGGGTGATTGTTCTCGGGAGCATAGCCGATGCCCGCCCCGCCGCCGACATACGACTGCGTTATCGTGCTGTTGATGACCAGGCTCTGGGAATTGACCCGCCCGAAACGCGGCGGCTCATAATGACGTTCGGTAATGTTGTGCCGCCCATCTTTTATCTCCCGGACGATCAGGACATGATCGCCTAACACGGCATTGACGACCCGGGATTTATCAATAACGCCCCAGCCGTCGCCCACGTAACTCGCGCCGTCGATGGTCGCGTCCCGCAGATAGGTCCCGCTGCCGACGCGCGAATTGGCGGACAGATTCACGGCATTTAACAGATAAACCTGATCCACCCCCAGCTTGCCTTTATACGTCCGCTTGGCGAACATCTTCAGCAGATTCCTCCTCCGCCGGGGTTCCTGAGAAACTCTTAATTTCAGATTATCGGCATCGAAATGCACGCCCGCGGCCACCTGCTTGTCCTTGTCCGCGGCCAGTTCCCCCAGGCGGTCGGTCACATCGACAAAATCCTCCGGGGCCGTGGCCTTGGCCTTAGGTATCGTGGCCATGAATTTGTCACGGGCATAATCCATTTCCATCGCGACAGCCACCGGGACCTTATTCTCCGCTATCGCCTGGTCCAAAGGCATCTGTTGATCCCCTTTGATGTACATGTTCTTATATGTTTGGCCCTCTTTAAGCGTCGCGTTATCAACAATACAATTAACAACGGTCACGTCATCTTCTACGATAGTGTTGATGATGGCCGAATCCTCAATCCGGGCCTTGTCTCCGATACTGGATTCTAGGTCAAGATGCACCCGGCCCGCCAGGGTCGCTCCCCCGTTAAAAACCAATTTGATGGCATCGCGATCCAAAGTATGTTCTTCTCCCGTGTATAAACTGATCTGCGCATTGCCTTCTGCCTTAACGCCGATCTCCTGCATCGTATCCCGCATATACCGATAAAACAGGGTCAGAAACCTATTCGCGCGGCCGACATCCTTGATCGAAGTAGGCACATGGCTTTCCTGTCCGATATTCGCGTAACCGATCGGGAAGGCCCCGCGTTCCTGCAGGGGCGTTTCTTTCCACGCGCGATACAGGGCGCTGATATTGTCCCAGGCCAGGACCTTCTTGCTGCCGGTCTTGGGATCAACCGTGGCGCGGTCAAAGATACTCTGCCGCACCTCTTCGTCCATATCGGTGCGGAAGACCGCGACATTCGCGTTGATCGGCAGACCTGCGCCGGCGGCATCCTGTTCTTCCTGGGCCAGGCGCAACTGCTCAAATGAGACCAGATCTTTAAAAATAGCCGGATAAACACCCTTCTTTTGGGCGGCCGCGG
>CAZBSU010000185.1:0-3967 GCA_964494745.1 uncultured Planctomycetales bacterium
CTTGCGCGCCAGGCCGGCGGTGATGATGACCAAATCCGAATCCTTGATATCCCTGTATTCGTTCGTGCCGGCAATCTTCGTCTCGAAACCCAAGACCGGCGCGGCCTCCATCAGGTCCAGGGCCTTGCCCTGCGGCAGGCCTTCCACGATATCGAAAAGGACCACATCCCCGAGTTTTTTCTGCAGCAAAAATAACGCAGCCGTTGCTCCGACATGACCGGCTCCGATAACGGTTATCTTCATAAAAGTGTCCAATCTTTATATGCTCAAAGTTAACGGGTTATCGCCATCCCATGATTAAAACATTCAAGGCGAACGGGGAACATCGAGGCGTGAATGAAGCGCAGCGACCTGCCCGCCCCGGCTGACGCCGGAGGCGGCGGGTCGGGGAACACCGAGATGTTTCCGGCGAGCCTCTTTGACTCTATAAATTATCAATCACCGCCGTGGCAAAACCCGAAGTCGGCAAAGGCTCCACCCCGCCGATCAGGCGCGCCAAGTCATAAGTGACTTTTTTCTGTTTGATGGTCTTGCCGACAGCGGCCTTGACCGCTTCGGCCGCCTCATCCCATCCCAAATAATCCAGCATCATGACACCCGAAAGGACCAGGGCGCAGGGATTGACCTTGTCCTGATTCGCATATTTAGGCGCAGTGCCATGGGTGGGCTCGAACAGGACCAGATCGTCGCCGAGGTTGCCGCCCGGCGCCATGCCCAGGCCGCCGATCTGGGCTGCGCAGGCGTCCGACAGATAATCGCCGTTGAGATTGGGCAGGGCGACCACGTCATATTCCGAGGGACGGGTCAAGACCTGCTGAAACATAGAATCCGCGATACGGTCCTTGATCAAAAGCCTGTCAGCCGGGATCTCTTTCTCGGCCTCTTTGAGTTTCCAGTATTCATCCTCGCTGATGGTTTGGCCGGCGAATTCCTTCTTGGCAAGCTGATACCCCCAGTCGCGGAAGGCCCCTTCCGTGTATTTCATGATATTGCCTTTGTGCACCAAGGTCACGCTCTTGCGTTTATGCTTGAGGGCATAGACAATGGCCTTGCGCACCAACTGTTCGGTTGCACTGATGCTGATGGGTTTAATACCGATCCCGGAGTCAGGCCGGATCGTAACCCCGAATTCTTCTTTAAGAAACATGATGAGCTTTTGAACCTCAGGGCTTCCCTGGGGCCATTCGATCCCGGAGTAGACGTCTTCGGTGTTCTCGCGGAAGATCACCATATCCATCTTTTCCGGGTGCGTTACCGGCGAGGGAATGCCCTCGAAATAATAAACCGGCCGCACGCAGGCGTAGAGATCAAGCTTCTGGCGCAGGGTCACGTTCAGGCTTCGGAATCCGCCGCCGACAGGGGTGGTCAGCGGGCCCTTGATCGCGACCTTGTAATGCCGGATCGCTTCCAGGGTGTCTTGGGGCAACCATTCATTATATTCTTGATTTGCCTTCTCTCCGGCGAATATCTCCAACCAAACGATCCTTTTTTGGTCGCCGTAAACCTTTTCGACCGCGGCATCCCAGATCCGGCGGGCGGCCTTCATGATGTCAGGCCCGATCCCGTCACCTTCAATAAACGGGATGACCGGGTCGTTCGGCACCTTGAGCTGTCCATCCAGGATCTCGACACATTGCCCCTCTTGAGGCTTTTTGAGTTTTTCAAATGGCATATCCGTTATTCCTATTTAAATATTTTGTCGATCGGGAAAGACGGGGGGTATTATATCTTTATTAACGGAGGATATCAAGAGGGATTCCCCCCGCCCGGTCAAAAACCGGGCGGGGGGCGTGACGGCGTTAAAAAAACGGCAATCGTTATTTCTTCTCGCGGGCCATCTTCTGGGTATAACAAAGCACAAAGGCGAGCGGGGCGGTAACGGAAAGGATCACCGGGATGTCAAATTGGCCCTGTTTATAAAAAGTGTCCATACAGAATGCCAGAAAAATCGCGAACCAGATGAGCTTGCGCACGGTATGCATCTGAAAACCGTCACAAAAACCGAATCCCACGAAAAAGGCATACAGACTCAGGCCCAGCCACTGAGCCCAGAGATCGGGGAGAATAAACATGATGCCTCCTTTTATTTCGTTCCTAATCCGGATCGTTCTGATTCTTAACGCCGCAGGGAACGCCGGCTATCGGAATCGACCTGTTGGGTTTGTTGTTCCTCAAAATTCCTTTGCAGCGGCCGCTCTTTCTGAACCTTGAACGTCTGGACCATGGCGTTTATCGCCAAATAAAGCAGGATGAATGCGGCGACGCCGGCCACGATCATCATAATTTTGATGCCCTTCATTTACGCCCCCTCCTTAATCTTGAAGCTTAAAGAATACACGCCCTTTTCAGGCCTCGCAAAATGGAAAGCCTTTTATCAAAAGCTTGCTTTACTTATCTATTTTACAAAAATTTTGCATGCTGACTAAGTGGAAAAACAAAAATTTTATTTCAGGCTTAAATGGGTGGAGAGATGAGGCGTCTGGAAAGCTTAAAAGAATTCGATCTGATGGTCGCTGATCTCAGCGGCGTAATGGCTGCGCACGAGCGCCAGGATTTTTTCCAGGGAGCCGTTTATGTAACGCCGGTCGCAGCCCAGCATGCAGAACCCCAGGGTGGCGGTCTGCCATTTATCCTGACGATCCATCTCGGCCACGGACACATTAAAACGATTACGGATCTTATCTTTGATGCTTTTGATAACCTGACGTTTGTTTTTGAGGGATTGCGCGGAAGGGATGAACAAATCAACGGTCAAAAGGCCGAAATGGACAGTGACATCTGCGGTCATGGACAGGGGGCCGGCGGACGGGTTAAACGGCTTCGACGCCCAGGACGTTACGCACCTTTTTGAGCAGGAGGTTCGTGTCGGACGACTTGTCGTAATAATCCGTGGCCCGGCGAATCTTGAATTTCTGCTCGCTGACCGGGTAAACGCTGGTCACGATGACGGCCGGGTTCTGGGCCGGGTATTCATCGATGATGTCGGAGATGTCCTTGCCGTCGACGACAGGGATGTTGATGTCGAGCAGGATCAGATCCAGCCGGCTGCGCATCAGGTGCTCGGCCACGTCCATCGCGGTCTGGGCCTCATAGACCTTATAGCCCTCGGCCTTGAGCAGTTTTTTGTATTTCTTGCGGAATTCCTTTTCGTCATCCACAACCAGGATGGTCCTTGTTTTGATGCCTTCCATAAATCCCCTCCGGTCACATCTATGATTAAGGTTTTGGCTGGTGTCTTGAAAGTAATATAATCAAATCGCGATTCAATGTCAACTGTTATGAGCGCAGCGGGTGTCCAAAAAAAATACGATTTTGAAATTATTGCGATATAATATTTTCTCGAGACTAAACGATCAACGAATCGCGGCTCTGGATATCAATAGGCAGGACAGGATGAAAAGTCAGCAGTGTTTCTTCAAGCGCACAATCAGAAATTTTTTGGCAAACGTTTGCGAGGATTTGCGCGGTTCGGGTTTCGGGTTATGTCCCGTGCTCAAACATCCTCGCTCCCTACGGCCGCTGCGGAACTGCGCGCGGGACATAACCCGAAACCCGAATAAAAAAATTTTAGAAGGCCTAATCAATTGAAATAATTGTAGCTGACCCTTATGGACCGTCAGCCCCATTCGCCCCAAAACCATAGAACTTAGACCATACCCCTCAAACCATTAATGGCTCAAATAAAAATCCTCAACTACGGCGCGGGCGCGGTCGGCCTGGGGCTGGACAGTTTCCTGATGAAGAGCGGTGCAGAGGTTTCTTTGGTGTGTCGTGACAATACGGCCAGGGCCCTGCGCGCCTCCGGGCTTATCCGACATGGTATCTTCGGAGATTTCCAGGCGGTCCCGAAAGATCTGCGCGTTTTTACAACGCTTGCTGAAATCCCCCAACAGCCGTTTGATTATATCCTGGTAACGGTCAAATTGTTTGACTCGGCCGTCGCGGCCGCCGAACTGGCGCGCCGTCC
>CAZBSU010000186.1:0-3930 GCA_964494745.1 uncultured Planctomycetales bacterium
CGGGTTGTTTTACGAATGCCTGCCGGATGACCCACGGATTTGCCGCCAGCCCGATGTCCTGAAACAGAACCGCGTTCGGCTCGCCTTTTACGAACGGTTCGGCGCCCGGCCGTTGATCAGCTCTTTTCACGCCTATCCGCCGGTCATGATCAAGGATGTTCCGCCGTATGTCGTCTTTGACGGGCTCAACCGTGACATAACCTTAAGCCGGTCGCGTGTCCGGGCCGTGATCAAGACGATCCTTAAACGCAAGTATGCCCAGCAATGTTCGCCGGCCTATATGCGCATGGCGATCAATTCCTTTCAGGACAACCCGGTCAGATTACGTGAACCGCGGTACAAAAGGCGGCCGGCAAAGATCCCGTTAACGGCCGAAATCCCTCGGGATAAAAAGATCGTCTTGGTCGTTAACGACCGGCATCATATTCATCACGTCAGAGAAAAAGGTTATGTCGAATCCCCGGTCCGGGTTGGCACGATCCTCAAGGAGATTGCCAAGACCGATATCTTTGAGCGCATTAAGATCAAGGCCTTTCCCGATAAGCATTTGACCGCGGTGCACGAGACCGCTTTTATCCGTTATCTTAAACGCATCAGCCTGTCGGTCCGGCCGCGGCAGTCCGTGTATCCGTATCTTTTCCCTTTGCGTAACCGCAGCCGCCCGCCGCTTGATCTCATGGACCGGGCCGGTTATTACTGCATCGACACGTTCACGCCGATCAACCGCAAGGCCTGGATCGCGGCCCGCCGCGCCGTGGATGCGGCGTTGACCGCGGCCGACCGCATCCTGCAGGGGAGGCGTCTGGCCTATGCCCTGGTCCGGCCACCGGGACACCATGCCGAGCGGCATGTCTTCGGCGGGTTCTGTTATCTTAATTCCGCGGCCGTGGCAGCCCAGTATCTGAGCCGGTTCGGCAAGGTGGCTGTCTTGGATATCGACCATCATCACGGCAACGGGCAGGAGGATATTTTTTATGAGCGCGACGATGTCTTTACGGTTTCCCTGCACGTGCATCCGCGATTCGATTATCCCTTATTTACGGGATTTGCCGATGAGACCGGCCGTGGCCGGGGTCAGGGTTACAATCTGAATATGCCGCTGCCCAAATACGTCACCGGCGAGGTCTTTCGTAAGGCCCTCAAAAGGGCCTTACGGCGCATTCATATCTTCGGATGCGATTTCCTCGTGGTCCCCTTAGGTCTGGATACGGCCAAGCGTGATCCGACCGGCAGTTGGCGGCTTTATTCCCGTGATTTTGAGGCTAACGGCAGATTGATCGGTTGCCTGAACGTGCCGACGCTGGTGGTGCAGGAAGGTGGTTATGATAACCGTGTTTTAGGCGTTAATGCCCGCCGTTTTTTTGAAGGCCTGTGGAGCGCCCACTTAAATCCTCACAGTCGGTTCCGTCGTCCCAATCATTCTTAGATAACAAGAATTGTATCTTTGTCCTGTTATGCAAAAGGCAGACCGTGATGCGCTGTGGGAGTGTGCTGGATGGAAATGTCGTCTTTGCGGCAAGGGGGTGCGCGGGATGGCCGTGATGGACTTCAGTCGATCTGGCGGAGGAATCTCTCCCAGGGAAAATGTCGGCCCGGGCACTCGGTGCAGCTGCCTTTGACGTCGCGGTGACCGAGGATATGGCTGCGGGGGATCTGGTAATAATGTTTCAGTTTGTTGACCAGCATGACGAGTGACCGCATCTGGGCGGCCGACACCTTCTCGTGGTTGAAATTGCCGACCAGGCAGATGCCGATCGCCCGGGTGTTCATATCGTCGGCCTTGCAATGCGCCCCGTCCTGTTGTTTCAGCCAGCGAGGGGTGGTCTCGATCTGGCCGTCCTGTTTGTTGCTGGCCCCTTTGTCAATGACAAAATGATAACCCACCCCGTGGTCCCAGCCCTTTTTGAGGTGGTATTCATGGAACTGCAGCGAAGAACCGCCTTCGGTGGCGCTGTGATGGATGATGATGTATTTCCATTTGTCGTTCGGGAACAAACTGATGACGGGTTCGATCGGGGCGGCTTCGGGGATGAGCAGTTTTTGTCCGTATTTGATGTCGGTCCGGCTGGCCAGGCGGTTGGTGCACATGATCATGGCGATCGGCACGCTGTACATCTTGCTGATCCGCCACAATGTCTCGCCCGGGGCAATCGTATGCACGATATCCCGGCGCGTGGCTGGGCGGGGATAGGTGGTCCGCCGGACCGTCGGCATAGGGGTCACCGCGGTGCAGGAGGACAGGAGCAACCCGGCCACGAGGCCCAGGACCGGGTAGAAAACAGGCCGACCGTGTCGTTGAGAATTCATGATTTTATTATAAAAGTCTCCTTTCAAAGAGCAAGCCCCCATTTCCAAAAATTGAGAAAATTTTTGAATCCTCAAAAGTCGGTCTTACGCCTTTGACAGCTTCGGATAAAATGGTAAACTTTTATTGATATTGGTTGAGGCAGGAATATGAAGATATTTTAGGGGAGCGAACATATTTGAACATGGGAAAGGAGTCGGGGAATATGAAAAGGAACAAAGATTTAAAAGGCCAAAAGTTGGAGATGGGAATCGTCGGCTTGTTTTTGATTGTGCTGGTCGCCGGCTGCGCGACGAGCGGCCATTACAATATCGACAAAAATTATACCCTGGGCCGCAAATATTATGAGGCCGGCCGTTATCAGCAGGCGATCGAATATTACCTCCAGCATACCTCCGGCCATCCGGATAGCCTGCTGAACGAAGTGGTATTTTATCACCTCGGTCGCAGTTATCAGCAGCTTGAGGACTATGAGAAGGCCAAGGAATATTATCAGAAGCTCACGAAGAAATACAAGGATGGCTTTTGGGCCGATCTGGCACGGGAGGAGATGAAGAAGCTGGAAAAGATGGAGAAGGCCAAATAGATTTTTTATGAAGTAAAAAGTAAGGCCCTTTCGAAGAGAGAGGGCCTTATTTTTTTGGGCCCGGCAACCACACACATGAGTGGTTTTTGGGTTTAAAGTCAAAACGCAGAATTTTTTTGATCCATCGGCGTATGAGACGACAAATGATCATTACCGGCCGATCGAGATCACCCGAGACATGAATTTTGAGATCTGCGGCGTGGTCGCGCACGTGATCCGGAGTTTGGACCAGGGGAAGGGGTGGAGGATTTATCCCAGAGTATCAGCCAGGCGCGGGACGATTTCCTTGGCATTAATGATCAGGTCGGATTCGTGCTCTTCGAAAAGGAATGTCTGCAAAGACATGGCCTGTTTTTTGAGTTCGTTTTTGGTCATACTTTCGATACTGGCGACGATAATCTTTTTGGCGCTTTTTTTGAGCCTGAAACTTTGCAGCGCCTTGGTGTTGACCGGGAAATGCCTGAGCAACATGAAGATGATGTCATAGATATGCCGCGCCTGCGGTTGCCGGGCCATGGCCGCGATCTTGCCCGCGAACAGGACCCCTTTGTCGGCGCAGATACAGGGATAGAGCTCCCCAAAGCCGGCGATGACCTCGGTTTCGGTTTTGGCACGCCAGTTAGGGCGCATGACCTCGAGGGTGATGGCAATGCCCTGTTTCCTCGAGGCGGGCGAGATGGCCTCGTAATCTTTTTCGATCTTGGGAAACACCAATCTGGCCTGACAGGTTTTCTGCCGGCATTCCGTGCTTAATTTGGCCTCAATGCCACTGCGTTTTAATCCGGTCTTAATCGTCTTGATCAGGTCCTTGAACTCGTTTTTGGATGTCTTTTCGGAATAAAACAGGAGGTCTTCCGAAAAACGGCGCAGGTTATGGACCAGCCGCAGATAGGTGCCGCCGGTCAGATGCAGGCCTTTTCCGGCCGGATTTTGATAGAGGATCTTCAGGATTAGGATTTGGAGGTATTCCCTCAGGATCCCGCGCAGCTTGGTGGCCGGCATCCCGCGCTGGGCCGCCTCTTTGAGCAGGGCCTCATAG
>CAZBSU010000187.1:0-3892 GCA_964494745.1 uncultured Planctomycetales bacterium
AAACAAGACATAAAACGGATGGCCCAACAAAAACAGATTGGCGCCAAAGACAGCCAGCATGAAAAACGGGACCAGCAACCTCAACAATTTATGCGAAAACAACTGCACCGCTACCGGGCTGGTGAACGGGTTGAACATGCCGGGCAGGATCCCGAAGATCTGATAATTCCCCGAAAGCGTGCGCACCTTACGGCTGAATTCTTCGCGCGGATCCTCGGCCACACGGTCATACGCCCGGGCGCGCCCGTCGAAAATTGCCCGGAAACCGCGGCGAACGATCTGCAAGGGGATAAACATATCATCAAGAATGATGGCTTCGGGCAGAGGCGTAAAAAGTTCACGCCGAATGGCATAGATCGCACCGGTCGCCCCAAGCATGGAATGCAGGCGGCTTTCTCGATCGCGGATATATTTTTCATAACGCCAATAAAGATCAACACCTCGGGCCGTTGCCCCCTCCTGCTCCGGGAGAAAGACAAGTTCCCCGCTGACGCATCCGACATGGTGATCCGCAAAATTTTCAGCCAGCCGCCGCAAGGCATCACGCTCAAAAGATTGCCGAGCATCGGTAAAAACCAGGATCTCATGCCGAGCCAGATCGACGAGTTCGTTAAGCATGGCCATCTTGCCGCAGCGCTCGGCGCGATTCACAACCCGGACCCGGTCATCCCGCAGCCGGTCCAGGATCTCGTCAGTCCCATCCGTCGAATGATCGGACCCGATCAAAAATTCAATCTTGTCAGGAGGATAATCAAGATCACGAAGATTCGATATCTTGCTCTCGATGACATCGGCCTCGTTCCAAACCGAAAGGATAACGGACAGCGTCGGGGAGAAATCCGTTTGGCGCCGGACAGGACGGCGGCGGCACCAAGCCAACACGGTCAGCAAAAACGGATAGCCGACATAACAGTAAAAAATCAATCCGACGCTGGCCCACAGGACAACCGCGCTCATGCATCGGACCCCTTGCTCATCCATCGCGCCCGCCAGCGGTCATAACGCCCCGGTCCCAGAAGCGAGATAACGGCATCTTTCCCCCATCCGGCCACCTTCTCCGCCAAAGGCGTCCGGCCCGCAACGGCCGAACGAAAGCGTGCCCGGGACCAGGAGGATTTGACCGCGACCCGGCCGATGCAGCCATCCCCGCCAAAACAACGGGGCTGGGACGTGAAGATATGGCGGTAACCCGCCTCCCGGGCCTGATCGATCACATAACGGTCCGCAAAACCGCGCGGGATCGAGAAGCACTCCACGCTCGCGCCCAGGTTCTCTTGCAGGATCTGGCGGGATTTATGCAATTCCTCGCCGACGTCCTCCCGCGAACGTTCCACCAGAAGCTGATGGGTCATCCCGTGGGAACCGATGATCATGCCGTGATCTTGCAATTCACGCAAATTTTCCCAGGCCATGTAACCCGGCTGGCCGATACGGGCGACCGTGATAAAAAAATACGCCGGAAAATGAAATTCGCGCAATACCGGCCAGGCCCGGGTGAAATTATTCATCATCCCGTCGTCAAAGGTCAAGACAAGCGGATGCCGGCCTCCCATGTCCGTCTGCTTGGTGAGCGTAGAGACAAAAACGCCCTGATCCCGTATCCACACCATTTGCTCACGGAAAACGTCATGACCCACGTCATAAAGCTCGGCCCCGGGCTCCCGTTCGGGCGGGATATCCCCCGCCTCCGAAACGATCCCGTGATACATCAGGACTTTTGGTTGCAAACCCTGGCTCTGTTTAGGAAAAGATGATTGATTCATGGATCTTTATCCGGCGCTTGGATTTCGCCCAGTTTTGCCGTTTATCCCTGTTCGTGGTCATAACATAAGACCATTTTTGATACCCTGGGCTTGAAATAATTATAACAAATGCGGCTGGGAAAAAGATCTTTTTGTCAATTTTCTGACGAGAGTCCTAGATGAGGGTAAAAAGGACAGGATCATTTAAGGAGTGACAATATCACGGACGGACTGCAGGGACGAACGCAGCATATAGAGCTGCTGCAACTGCTGTTCGGCTTGTCGGCGATCATGGCCCAAACGGGCCAATCGCTCACATTCGCGGATACGCACATTCAGCCAGCGCATCTTTTTGGTGTACTGCTCATCCGTGTGCCGGGCGCGGTCAAAGGTGCCGGATTGCTCCATCTGATATTGGGCCTGGGCCGATCCAAGGATCTGTTCCATCTGGATGTTCCAGGCGGTCAGGGTCCTTTCCTCGTCGGGGATCAAAACCCCATAGGCCTCATCGCCAAGTCCGGCCCCGGACTCACGGTCTCTTGGCACCCGGCTAAAAATGTCTTTGGGTTGCGGCAGACGGGCCGATGCGAGACTCTTTATGCTGTCCTGCACATCGCCGGATCTTAAAGACCGGTTGATGGCCACATTCACCCCGATCATCAGCACAAGAAAACAACCGATCCCGATCATGAAGGGATAATATCGTTTCATGTTATCATATCTCTTTCCAGGTATTCGGACGCTCCCGATAACCGGCTGTCCGGGTACCGATCAGCCCCTCGAACCCGGGCGGCAGGCGCCCGTCGCGGATCAGATTTAAAAAATTAAAGGTCTTGGTGGACCAGACCTCACCGACAGCAATGCCTCCGTCGGCAATAACGCAGCCGTTGGTCACCGACGTATCATAAATCTCATTAAAACGGGCCATGCCTTTGGTCATGATCAATCCGTGATGCTCACTCGGCAGCACAGCCGATTCCTTATAACCGGACCAGGCAATGATGTTCAGACGCGCATCTCGGGCCATGGCCCCGCCCTGGTTGAAGGTCACGTCCCCGGTCGAAATAACGGTAAGCTGCTGCCCGTCATCCCATGCGCCGCCAAACTGGATCACCACATCCCCCTGTCCTTCCTCCCCTTCCACATAAACAATCTTTTTGCCCTGGAGATTGCTGGCCGGGGTCAAGACCAGGGTGTTGTTGCCCTGAATATAAGCCACTTCTTGTTGGGGATATCCCTGAATCAGCTCGCGGTTATGCGCCAAGAAATCCTCAAACTCATCGGTGCGGCCATTGTCGTTCCGGTCGGGATAGATCAAAGAGACACGGCCGGGATTCATCCCTTCGCGGATATCCTCGGCAAAGACGCTGGCAAAACGCGCGGTGTTGCGCATCTGTCCGGAGAGACGAATCCGGTCGTTCAGAGCCAGGACCGCGCGGCGGCCGTTGATAACCAGATCGCCTCCCGTCGACAAAGCATTTTCGAAGACCTCGGGATATTGGGCGTCGAAGACCAGTTGGATCGTCCTCTTAGATCCCTTCACAAGCCCGGTCGCGCTGACGACGCGGCGATCCGTGACGGAATCATCCTTGCTCAGGCGCACACGGCCGCCCGGCAAGGCGATCTCCCGCTCTTCTTCGCCCCTAAAAAAATCCTGTTCATAAAGATAACGGCTAAGCCCGGCTTGGGCCAGCCAGAAGGCGGCGGTGCGATTACGAAAACGTTGGGCATTACCCAATTCGCTGACCAAAGACAGGGCGAATCCCGCCGTGAGCATCAAGACAACGAACAGCCCGAGGCAGGCCATGACAAGCACCGTTCCGGATGTGTTTTTGATTTTACGCATAGCCATCAGGAATGCATTTTACATGCAAATGATATGATAATCAGCTAAGAAACAGACTCAATTCCCGGTGAACAAACTTCGAATCTGTTTTAACAAACTCCGCCACCAGCTAACACATCGCTCAAAGAAATTCATCGATTCCGGCGGTTGTGATTCGTTCAACAATCCCGGATCCAGATCACCGACGGCCGGGACAGGTCTCGGCCGCATCAGCGTCGGGACATTCTTCTCGTCGCTCCGGCGCATCATCGCCGCACCGACCTGAGGTCCCCTCTCACTCGAAGGCTCAACCGCTTTGGTCGCC
>CAZBSU010000188.1:0-3877 GCA_964494745.1 uncultured Planctomycetales bacterium
GCCAAGTCTTGGCAATCGTGTCCTGTGAAAAACGGGCCGTATAACTTCCCGAAGAATACATGATCGAAGGGGTGAGGCCGCTATCCATTTCATGAATATCATTTTGCGTGATGGCCTCCGTGCCGATATTCAACCGTTGGCTGTCCCCGGGATAAAGATGCATGACCATATGATATCCGGCAGACAGCGCGTCCAACGCGGCCTGACGCTGATTCAGACTTTCGCTATATACATCCACATAAACATCAGCGGGCGGCGCATTCAAAACCGCGACATCCTCATGAAGAGCCACACCGTCATCTTCGCCGCTCAGGATCAGCATCGTCCCCTTAAAGGCCTCCAGATCAGCCTCGTAATTCAGGACCTTGTTGACGAAAATTTCGGCCTCCGACGGACTGGAGACTGGCGCCCGGCCGACAAAGATATCCGGGTAGAGATCAAGATTGTCCGCCGTTGTGCCGAACAAACCGTCCGCATTGGTGTCCCATTCGCCGTCAAGTTCCGCGTAATAATAATCGGTCGGAAAGGCCGCGAAAAAATCCGCATCCGAAGGTATCTCCCGGGCCGGGATGGTCTCCCGATCCCCGGCCAGCAAGACCCATGTCAGACCGCCGGTTTGATATCTGCCGCGGATATAACGCCGGATTTTTTCGGGCGCATCAAGACCGGCGGTTTGGCTTTCGATCTGCTCAACCGCCATGCTCCGGACCTGCATGCCCTGGGCGGTCCTGGCCGCGATCAAAGGATCAAGGACCCCGCTGTCGATAATCTCTCGGCTCGAAATAATCAGATAATCGATCTTCTCAATCGGCAATCCCAGCTTCATCTGAAAATTGGTTGCCGTCGTTGAACTGATCTCCGGCACCTGGGCACTGATCGTATCGGCATTGACAACGATGTCTTCCAAAAAGGCCGCCATCTGGCTTTGGGCCAATTCGGACTTGCCTTGGAACGGATTGGCCAAAGACGGCAAACTCAAAGAAAACAATTGCGGATAAGAGGGGTCTGGGCTGATACCCGACGAGGACGTTTCCGTTTGAATAACCTTGAACCGAATTTTCTTATGCAGACGCAGGATCTGTTCGGCCGGCTGGTAATCAAGCGGATAAACATGAATGGTGACGATATCTATCCCGCTCAATTTGCCGCTGCGTTTAACGACCACCGGCTGGGCCGGAAAAACCTGAGTGGAATAATAAACCGCGGGGTCCGGCGAAGCGGCCTGGCAATCCTCGCCGTTTAAGCACGGCGGACGACCGGGAAGGAGAAACGGGCGTTCCGTCAAGGTTTCGGTCTCATCCAGGAGAATTTCAACCCGGCTGAATTGACAATTCGGCTTTAGGGCGAAATGCAGGACCTTGACCGGGAGTTGCGGCCGACCGGCATCAAACGAGCTTAGGCAATCCGGCAGGCGCACCGTATCATAACCGTCCGCCCGGCCGAAGACCAGATCCCCGGCCTGGAATTCAAGCTCGTGGGTGATTTCATAATCAGCAGCTTTGGTGGTTTGATTGGTGAGAGTGAAAAGAAGCGTTACCGCGAGAAAAAACACGAACGTCCTTGGTCTTTTATACATAATAACCCCCCGTGGCGTTGAGGTTAAAAAGGACGTGCGTAATGGTAAGACAGATTCCGGACCAGGGATAGAAACAAAAACTCTTTTTATAAGTTTACCTTATCACCCCTCAAAAAACCAGATAAGCAGGTGTAAATACTGAAAACGTTTTCTCATTTATCAAATTAGGCACACAAAGCCTTATTCTGAAATAATTTATAATATATATGCTCTTACCCTAAAGAATCATCTTAAAGATTTCACAAAAATTTACCGCAAAAAGAGTACTCTTGCGAAGAATACTTGGGATGACTCAGGAAGAATTAGGGGTCAACCGACAAAAAATGGCTTGCCTGAGGTGAAATACAGGGAAAAAGGGGATACTTTTGGTCTTCAGGGTGGGATAGATAATATTCAAACAGCCTGACGGTCCTGCATGTCGGCCCAGCGCTTATTAAGCCAGCCGCCCCATTGCAGGGGATAACGGCGGACATAATCTTCAATAATTTGGGTCAGGCGAGCCACATGCTGGCGGTCTTCCTCTTCCGGCGTCAATCCGGGCTCCATTTCCAAGGCCGGCTCGATAAAGATGTCAAACCCGCCCTGGTTGTTTTTAATGACAAACAGGGGCAAGACCGGTGCGCCGGTCCGGCGGTGGAACAGCATCGGGCCGACCGCCCGGGTCACCTGTTTCCCGAAGAAATCCACCCGCACACTGGCCTCCTCCGGGACAAACTCGTCCAGCAGGATAAAAAGCAATTCATTCCGTTTAAGCGCGCCCAGACATTGGCGCATAAACGTGGTCCGCGGAAAAAGCGGGATCATGTGGACCTGCCGCCGGGCGCAGAGGTCGAACATGAATTCGCTGAAACGCTTATCCCGCATCGGCCGGATGACCACATTGACCTTGTACCCGCGCTGGACCAGGGACACAAACATCAGCGGGAAATTACCCAAATGTCCGGTGACGGCCATGACGCCCCGGCCCTTTTCCAAGGCCTTTTGAAGGATTGCCTCGTTATGGATCCGTGTTATCGGCAATAACCGCTTGGGGCTTTGCACAAAATACAAAAGGTCCACCATGCCCTGGCTGATATACCGCAGGCAGCCTTTGGCCATGGCGGTGTAATCGGCGGCGTTTCGGGAATCCGCGTAGACAGATTCCAGATTCCGCCGGCAGATCGAGCGCAGACGCTGCATAAAGGGATACGCCACGGCAAAAAGGACTTGGCGCACAAGGTCCAGGACCCTGCGCGGCGTTATCTTGACCGCGGCCAGAAAAAATCGCAGGCTGTGGATCTGGAGTCCGGAGGCAAATTCCTTAATATACCTATTTTTCTTCACTCTTTATGTTCCCACCCTTCTCATAATCATCATACATCCTTGTATTATCATTAAAAAAATTTACTCCAAAAATCGTATAAAAATCTGCAAATCACGGATCTTATCCCGGGCCCTGTCTCGGACCTCGGGGAACTTCTCAAGCCGCTGCCAGATCTCCAGGGCCGGCTGATAATCGCAGTTGGATTCGTAAAACGCGGCCCGCCTCCGGAGCAACGCCGGCAGCAGGCCCTTCCGTCCCATGGCCTCGGCCAGGCGAAAGGCCTCCGCATAAACCCGGTCGAATTCAAACTTGAGGCTCAGGGATTCGAGGCGCATGGCCAGGCGGACTTTTTCTCCGGGGACCAACTGCGCCCATCGGTTTAAGGCCGTGCGGGCATCCTCGACCGCGGCCATACGCCTCAGGCGTTTCACTTCCTTCCGCTCCCAATAGCGGATATCGCGGGCCTGATCATAAAACGACAGCTTATGCAGGGACCAGGCGGCATAAATGATCCCGGTCGCGACAAGAACCGACAAGGCAAAGAAACGGCGGGCCCGGATCGCTGCCCATAGCTCAATCGTTCCAAAACCGGCAAATAAACTTAAAAACGGAATGATCGGCATGCGGTAACGGGAACAAAAGAAAACCGTTAAGATCATGATAATCACCGTCCCAAACGGCAACAATAAATACCGACCGGAATGCCGCCGCCGGCAAGCCGCCATGATGCCGATAACACCCAGACACAAAAGCACGACAAAATCCAGTCTCGGTAAACGCCCCAAAACGGTCTTTCTTTCGTAATAATAAACACTGGTATTATTGTGCGGCTCATAATTATTAACCAGGAAATTCATCTTGCGGCCCCAAAGCCTTAAGGCCTGAACAGGTTTTGCGACATAGCCTGCCAACGTTTTCTTGATCCAGTAATGATTGAGATGATCAAGGCCGCCCGTATCCCGAACCGCCAAGAGGATCGCGTCTTTATAAAAGCCCTC
>CAZBSU010000189.1:0-3844 GCA_964494745.1 uncultured Planctomycetales bacterium
TGTTGACACAGTCCCTTGGGATCTCTGACAAAATGACACTTAAGCCCGGGCAGACCAAAGAATTCAGTGTCGTTTTGGGCCAGACGGACGGCATCCCGCAAGTGACGGCCCTGCTGAAAAAGTACCGTGACCTCAAGAAGGCCAAGGCCGAACTGGCGCGGGTCCGGGAGATCTGGCGTCAAAAAATAACCGACAATATTCTTATCCGCACACCGGACAAGGACTTTGATACCTTATTTAATGTCTGGGCCAAATATCAACTGTATATATGCAACTTCTGGTCGCGGTCGCCGAGTTATTATCATGAAGGTTCCGGCGGCCGGGGCTACCGCGATTCCTGCCAGGATTCGGAGGCGGTTGTTGCTCTGGACCCGCAGCTGACCCGCAGCAAGATCCTCAAGATCGCGTCTTTGATCCGGCGCGACGGCACGTCCGCGCCCGGCTGGTCCGAGACCAAGGGCCCGCACGGTTTTCTGCCGAACCGCGATCATCAAATCTGGCTGACCTCAACGGTCAGCGCCTATATCAAAGAAACGGGAGATCGCGGGATCCTTCAGGAATATGTCCCCTATCTGAAAGACAAATGGATCAACGGGTGGGAAAAAGACCCGGATCATCGCGGCGGCGCCCAGACCGACGGGGAGGGGACCCTGCTGGAGCATTTGGAAAAGAATCTTTGTTTTTGTTTTAATGATGTGGGCGCCCGGGGACTCCCGAGGATCGGGCATGCGGACTGGAACGATGCGATCGATGCGGCCGGGATCAAGCTAAAAGGCGAGAGTGTCTGGCTCGCTCAGGCCCTGGTCCGGTCCCTTAAGATGCTGGCTGATCTTTGCGAGATCAACAGCGATCTGGCCAAGCGCGATACGTATCTGCAGATGGCCCGGACCATGACCGAACGGATCAATACCGTCGGATGGGACGGATCCTGGTACAGCCGCGGATTCGACGATCAGGGCCAGGTTTACGGGAGCAGAAAAGACAAGGAAGGGAAGATCTTTCTGAATTCCCAGTCATGGGCGATCCTGTCCGAGGTCGCGGAAAAGACCCGTGAAAAAAAGATCGTTCAGGCCGTGGAGAAATATCTGGATGGACCGCATGGGCTGGCCTTGTTTCATCCGGCCTTTAGTTCCTGGGTCAAACGCCTGGGCCGGATCAGCATGTTTTCCGAAGGGACCAAAGAGAATGCCGCCGTGTTTTGTCATGCCGTGACTTTTATGGCCGTGGCCCTGGCGATGCGCGGATACGGGAACAAGGCTTATGCCGCGATTAGGAAGATCATGCCTAATGCCCAGCAGGATTGGGATCTCTATAAGACCGAGCCGTATGTCTTTGCCGAGTATTTGGTCGGCCCGCAGAATCCCACCCGTTACGGGGAAGGCGCGTTCACCTGGGTCACCGGCTCGTCGGGCTGGAGTTTTTTGCTGGCCACGGAATGGATCCTCGGTATCCGGCGTGACTTCGACGGCCTGAGGATCGATCCTTGTGTGCCGGCCCATTGGAAGAAGGTCGCCGTCCGCCGCCCGTTTCGGGGTGATGTTTATGAGATCGAGATCCTTAATCCGCAGGGGCGCCAGACCGGGGTCCGGTCGATGACCCTGGACGGACGCAGGATCGAAGGCAATCTGATTATCCCGGTGTTGGACCGCCAGGTCCATCGTGTCCAGGTGGTCATGGGCTGAAAAGTCTCCCGTTGAAATTCCTTCCCTAATTCCACTGCCTTCTTCAGGGCGGATATTTTGACAATATTTTGCGCGCGTGTTAAAATATCAAACTTTATTAATATTATACAAAGTAATCTTTTTAAAGGAGGCATCATGAGACTTCGGGTCCTTCTGATGGCGTGTTTGATCTTCGTGACTTTTTCCGGTTGTGCCGGAGCCGACCGGGACGGCGATGCGATCATTGTCTGGCATTGGATGACGGACCGGCATGACGCCTTCGAACAGTTGGCGGCCCGGTATCAGGAAGAGACCGGGATCAAAGTTCAGTTTGAGCTTTACGCCCCTTCCGATATCTACTCCCGCAAGATTATTGCGGCTGCCCAGGCCCGCATCCTGCCTGATATCTTCGGTATCCTGGATAAAAAGAAAGTCATGGCCGCCTTTGTTGAGAGCGGCTCTGTCGCCGATCTGACCTCGGAATTCGAGGCTGACGATGGGGCGTGGGAAAACACCCTTTTCCCCAAGGCTCTGGATGTTAATCGATTTGTGAAAGATAACCCCTACGGTGTTCCCCCGGGGATCTACGGCGTGCCGATTGATGTGACCAATATCCAGATGCTATACAATAAAGATCTGTTAAAAAAGGCCGGGATCGCACGGCCTCCGCGCCGTTTTACGGATTTTCTCGAGATGGTCCAGGTCCTGAAGATCCACGGAATAACCGGGCTGGTCTCCGGCTGGGGTGAGATATGGATGATCGACTGTTTTGCCTCGAATTATGCCTTTAATATCATGGGTGAGGAAAAAGTCATAGCCACCTACCGCGGACAGGTCCCCTACACCGACTCGGATTGGATTGAAGTGCTTAATGTTTTCAAGCGTCTGAGTGATGCCGGCGCTTTGGCCGAGGGCATTGTGACCAAGGCCAATAAATACGCCGAACAGGATTTTGCCTTGGAGCGTGCGGCCTTTGCCTTCAATGGCTCTTGGTGCGTGAATGTGTATCAGGATATGAATCCGGAACTGAATTACGGGGTCATGCTCCCGCCGCCGGTGGACGAGGCCAGCCCGATGCGCATCTGGGGCGGGGCCGGATCCTCTTTTAACGTTAATGCGCAATCCGCGCATAAAGACGAGGCCATCGCCTTTTTGAAATGGATGACGGCCAAGGAACAGCAGGTCTTTTTGGCCGAGCAGACCAAAAATCTGCCTGCCAACCGCAGCGCGGTTACCTCGATCCCCCCGGCCCTGACGGCCTTTGCGGCCAGTATGGGGCATACCACCCATCCGACCCTGTGGGAAGTGACCGAGGATCCGCTGGTGACCGAGGCCTTTTGCAAAGGCATTCAGTCGATCATTATCGGGGAAAGGACACCCCAGCAGGTGGCCGCCGATGTTCAGCAGGTCAAACAACGGCAGCTGCAGAAAGAGACGCCAACGCCGTGAGGTCATAAAGTTGAATCATGCCTTGCCTTGTTTATAAAAAACCCGCTTTCATCAATTTTAAGGACAAAGGTGAAAATTTTCTTTTTATTCTTCCTGCCATAGCGATCTTTTCCGTTTTTTATATCTATCCGTTTTATAAAATTTTTAACCTGTCACTGCATGAATGGAACGGGATTTACCCGCCGCCGACCTTCGTCGGCTTCGGCAATTTCATCGAACTGGCCCGCGATAAGATTTGGTGGTCGTCGGTCTGGCATGCCGCTTATATCACGCTGATCGCGCTTACCTTTCAGAATATCCTGGCCTTTGCCCTGGCCCTGGCCTGCGACCGCGAGATCCGGTTGAAGAGATTTTATCGGTTGGTTTTCTTTATCCCGCCTGTCTTGTCCGAGATCGTCGTCGGTCTGATCTGGCGCTGGATCCTCGACGCCGGCATGCAGAACGGGCAATATATCGGCCTATTGAATCATTTTTTAAGCACGGTCGGGTTGCATCATCTGGCGAATAATTGGCTGTCCGACCCCAGCACGGCGTTGACGACCATTGCGATCGTGCATTGTTGGAAGGGATTTGGATGGGGTTTCATCATACTGCTGGCCGGACTCCAGACGATCGATCGCCAGCTTTACGAGGCCGCGCGGGTCGACGGGGCCGGGCCCTGGCCGTGTTTTAAAAATATTACCGTGCCGATGATGATCCCGGTCATCCTGGTCGTGGTTATCCTGACGATCCTG
>CAZBSU010000190.1:0-3836 GCA_964494745.1 uncultured Planctomycetales bacterium
GGCAATCTCTGATTATCCATGAGGGAGGTCCATCGTTGGCCGAGGAATCTTTTTTTTCAAAACAAAAGTGCCTTGAAATCCAAGGTCATCCTTCCACCGGCCGAAAATAACATCTTTTGATTTGTCGAGCCGGGCGGAAATTCTGATCCGAATATTGTTTCCGCTCAAATAGGAGCATCTGAATTCTCCGGTTTGGTGATTCAATCTTTTGATCCGGTTGGGTTCAAGGGTCAAGCCGCTGCCAAGCCATCCCTTTTTGACCAGACCTGAAGCCCCGACTTCGACCTGAGCGGGCAGAGGGATCTGCAAAAGCATATAATTCCCTTCCCAGACACCTGCCAGATCACCGTCATCATATCTGATTTCCTGATATGCCCTGGCCGGAAAAGAAGAAAATATCGTGTGCACGTGATCTGATGCCGCCAAATCCGCCGGAGTGATCATCCGGCGTCTCAAAGGCAAATCGCCGCCGGTAATAAGGCGGATCTGTTTTTCATAGGGCCGCCAGGCCAATTCACCGAGCTGGACAAAACGTGCCAGGCGCAGGCCCGAACCTTCATGCACGGCCTTGTAAATCAACTCCGAACAATAAATCTTTTCGTCATCCCATTCATACTGAATGTCATAAGGCCGGCCGGATAAACGATAAGCTTGTCTAATAATTCGTGGGATCGACGGTTGATATTGATCTTTTAAACGGACAACGGTGAACCTGTCCCCCACGCCGCGGGAAATCCATTCATGGATCGGGGTCTCTTTGACCGGGCCGATAGCCTCCAGAACGACAAAACCGCCCTTTTTCTTAACGATAATACCGCAATGGGAATACGGGCTCTTGGTCACATCCGCAATCATCCCGGTCAACGGGCCCGGCAGATGCTGAAAAATCAAATCGCCGGACTTGATTTCGATATTCTTGGTGTAATCGATTATCCGGGATCTCATTTTGGTAAATGCGTAAGATTGGGGGGCAACATTGACAAGATAGATTGCGGCAAGGATCAGAATCAAACAAAGGAAGACCCTGTAATAAGAATTTTGAAATCTTGGCATATTTTTTCTTTTTGCTTAAAGATGGTTATTTTCGAAAAGGGACCCTCTCCCTCCCACACTAGAAAGTTTACCATTCAACAATCATCCTGTCAAGTTATCGGCAGATACCCCACAGCTTCTTCAGTTTTCGTCTTTCCTCGACCCATTAAATACAGAAAAAGGCGAAAAAACGAGGCTGTCTGAGCGGCAAAGGATTTTCCCCGGCTCGCAAGTTCACAAAAAAAGAGCAGCCCGAAGGCTGCTCTTTTAAAATGATGGGAACACATGGTCCCCATCACGTATCTTCTTTGTCAAAAAGGGCGCTGTCCCCTTTTTACTTCGCCAGCTTCTCGGCCAGCTGGACCACGCGGTTGGAATAACCCCATTCGTTGTCATACCAGCCGATGACCTTGACCATATTGCCGATCACCATGGTCGCCAGCGAATCGAAGACGCATGAATGCGGATCGCCGATGATATCGCATGACACGATCGGCTCGTCGCAGTAAGACATGATGCCCTTCAGCTCGCCGGCCGCGGCCTTCTTCATGGCCTCGTTGAGCTCTTCGACCGTGACCTCGCGCCTTAGTTCGGCGACAAAGTCCGTGACCGATCCGTCCGGGGTGGGCACGCGCATGGCCATACCGTTGAGCTTGCCCTTGAGTTCCGGGATAACCTTGCCGACGGCCTTGGCCGCGCCGGTCGTGGTCGGTATCTGCGATACGGCCGCGGCCCGGGCGCGCCTCAGGTCCGTATGCGGCAGGTCCAAAATGCGCTGATCGTTGGTGTAGGAATGGATCGTGGTCATCAGGCCCTTGACGATGCCGAAGCTGTCGTTTAAGACCTTGACCATCGGTGCCAGACAATTCGTCGTGCACGATGCGTTGGACACGACCACATCCGAATCCTTTAAGGCATCATCGTTGACTCCGAGAACGATCATGTTGTCGATCTCGTCCTTAGGCGGCACGGTCAGCAGGACCTTCTTGGCGCCGGCCTGAACGTGCATCATGCACTGCTCTTTCTTGCGGAACACGCCGGTCGACTCGATCACGACCTCGGCCCCGTAATCCTTCCAGGGCAATTGCGACGGGTCCTTGATCGCGGTGATCGGGATGGCCTTGCCGTTCACGACGATCGCGTTGTCCTTGGCCTCGACGGTGCCCTGAAATTTACCCTGGGTGGAATCGTATTTCAGCAGATGCGCCAGTGTCTTGGCATCCGTGATATCGTTGATCCCGACGATCTCGACGTTGGAATTGTTCATGACCACCCGCAATACCATGCGGCCGATCCGACCGAATCCGTTGATTCCGATCTTGACTGCCATTGTTCTGCCTCCTTCTTTCTTTCCTGTTTCGTATTAAACGGCTTAAACGTTGACGCCACGCAGATACCCCGCGGCGGCCGCGGGCGACGTGCGGACCGTGTGCAGGCCCGTGGCCCATTCAAACCCCTCTTCGCGCGTGATCTGCGGAACGATCTCGATATGCCAATGAAAATTTTCCGGTTCTTGATACTGCAACGGCACGGTATGCAAATAAAAATTATACGAGCACCCGGCCAGGCAGGCCTGCATCCTGGCCAGCATCTCTTTCAGCACCGCAGCCAGCTGGGAACGCATTTCATCGTTCAATGAACAAAAATTCGGTTCATGCCTTTTGGGCAGGATCCAGCTTTCGAACGGATAGCGCACGGCATAAGGGCAGAAGGCCATAAACGTATCGCTCTCCACCACGATCCGTTCCTTATCCGCCGCTTCCTGCTGGATGATATCGCAATACACACACCGCCCGCGGAAACTGAAATAATGACGCGCGCCGTCCAGTTCCGCCTGAACACTCAGCGGGACCATCGGCAGGGCGATGATCTGGGAGTGGGCATGCTCGACCGACGCCCCGGCCGATTTGCCGTAATTCTTAAAGATCATAATATACTTGAAACGTTTGTCTTTGGCAAGGTTTTGTGAACGGCTCTGATACAGGCGCAAGACGTCGGTAATCTCCTCGACGGAAAGATCGGCCAGGTCACGCTCATGGTCACGGGTCTCTACCAAAATTTCATGCGCGCCGATACCGTTCGAGACGTCATACATCCCCACCCCGCGCTTGGCCAGGTCGCCTTCGATGCCGAGCGCAGGGAAGCGGTTAGGGATTACCCGCACCGACCAGCCCGGGGTGTTGGGCTCGGAACCCTCGGGCCGCAGGCACTCGACCTCGGGCGGGGTCTGGTCCTCGCGTCCCTCGCAAAACTGGCATACCGCCTGCTGAGTACGGGCCTGGTCAACCTTGGCATAACTGTCCGGTCCCAGGGATTCGTCGTCGGCCGCTACCGCCACCCATTGGCCAATAATCGGATCTCGTCGTAATTCTGCCATATTAAAAACAGTTTGTTGGGTTTATCGAGTTTAATGAACTCACTAAGTTATTTCCCGCAAGTATTCCGCCGCGGCTTCCGGCGGGATGGCGCAGATATAGAACCCCGATCCCTTTTCGAATCCCGCCGCCCGGGCCAGGCGCGGCATAATCTCGATATGCCAGTGGTAGTCCTCTTCCAGGGTCTGCCATTTGGCGTTCCGGCGTGCCCGGCGAAACGGCGCGGTCTGGATCACGAGGTTGAACGCCGGATCGTCCAGCCCGACCCTGAACCGCGTCAGGATGTCCTTGAGCAGCCGGGCCAGGTCCTCTTCTCTCCCCCGGACGCCCTTCGCAAAATCACACAGATGCTCTTTAGGAAGGATCATCAGCTCGAACGGAAAACGGTAGGCGAACGGAGTCAAACACACAAAGTGCTCGGTCTCGGCC
>CAZBSU010000191.1:0-3836 GCA_964494745.1 uncultured Planctomycetales bacterium
GACATTGATAAATTGGGGAGAATGATATTTCTCCATCAAAAAAAGGATCGCGGCGGCCGCGTCATCCACATGCAAAAATTCCCGTTTGGCCCTGCCCGTGCCCCAAACCGTGACCGTCTTCTGATTCTCATCCACCGCATCCACGCACTTTCGGACCAGGGCCGACAAGACATGCGACTGGAACAGGTCAAAACTGTCATTGGTCCCGTAAAGATTGCATGGCATGACACTGATGCCCGGGAATTCGTATTGCCGGTGATAAAATTCCACCATCTTCAACCCCGCGATCTTGGCCAGGGCATAGCCTTCGTTGGTCGGCTCAAGCGGGCCTGACATCAAATATTCTTCTTTCATGGGTTGGGGACATTCGCGCGGATAGATGCAGGAACTGCCCAGGAAACAGAACTGTTTCACCTTATGCAAATGGGACTGATGGATGACATTATTCTGAATGGCAAGATTGTCGTAAAGAAATTCGGCCGGGTAGGTGCTGTTGGCCTGAATCCCTCCGACCCGAGCCGCCGCCAGGATGACGATGTCCGGTTTCTCCTGATCAAAAAATTCCTGGACCGCGACAGCGTCCCTAAGATCAAGCTCCGCATGGGTGCGCAGGATCAAATTATCGCACCCCCTCGCCTTCAATAGGCGCACCAGCGCTGAACCTACCATCCCGTGATGGCCGGCTACGTAAATACGATCAGATGCTTGCATGTTCGTCTTCCCTTCTTTCAAAGGCCCCGGCATCTTTTCCGTTCAGATGATTGGTCCGGGCAATCTCTTCAATTAAATTGACACAATCTTCCGTATTGGACGTGTCGTGATCATATTCCTCTTCACAGATAAGGATCGGACCGTCCAACTTTTGCTGGGGGATAGTTTTGATGTATTCGATTCGGCAGGGCGGCAGATGGTTTTCTTTCAAAACGATCTCGATCAACGATGCCAGGTCCGAACTGCCGAGAATAAAAAAATGCGAATGCCCGGACTGGATCAGGGCGGAAAGGATCTCTCTTAACCGCTCTTTGATCAATCCGATCGAGCGGATGGTTTTGATGGTATATTTGACGGACTTGCGCATCTTTTCACTAAATCCTTTTGGGGTAAGGATATATTCGACCTTGCGCTTGTTCAGCTGCCGGATACGGATATATCCCTTGGCGATCAAACGCCGGATGAGCATATTGGTCAGCCCCAAAGAAAGGTTTAGATGGCGGGATAGGTCGCGCTGAGTGGATATCAACTGACCACCGATGATGTTGATCAGCTCAAATTCGCGCTCGTTTAAAACGGATTGGGACATAAGGAGAAATGATGTTCAGAATTTGAACAGAAACATATCCATTATAGGCTTAATAAAAATGGTGTCAAGTGAAATAAAGGACGGATCGGAAAGATTAAAAAGTGCTTAAAGGATTGACAATATTACATATGCGTTCAAATTGGAACGGCTATTTTGACGGTATATCCGGGCGGGGCTATAGAATGCAGCATGCCTGTGGAGGCCTATAAGGATGTCATCCCCGCAGGGATCCCCGGTAGAATTTGTCATTCCCGCGCAGGCGGGGAATGGGGGCGAAAATGACAATCCTTATTGGGACAGCAATGTCCCGAAATAAGTAACGAGAACTGATTTGTCTCTGGGCTGATTACTTGCACCTCTTTATCTGTTCGACAACTTTTGCGGCCCTGTCAACGGTTTCTTCTATGTCTTTCATAACCTCAACCGACATTCCGACCAGCTCATCGGAAGATTTGTCCTTGTATATCCCGTCCTCAAAATTTGAAGTGAAATTTTCGCATTTGTTGCGGATAATACCCAAAAGATTTGAAAGCTTATGGACGATAGACTTCCTTGATCGGTCACCCCGTCTTTCCGCCTTCTTTATTCTTCTTGATGTCTTTAAAGTCGGTTTGCGGCCGATGGCCCGGCAAACCAATCTCTCGACATCATTTAAGACCAGGGGCTTGTTTTCGAAACCGCTGACACCGATCTCAACGATCTTTTTGATCTCCCCTTCGGGATACATGTGTCCGGTAATGATGATGACCTTGGTCTTTTGATCGTGTTCGCGCAATCGCTTTAATACCTCCACCCCGCTTAAATCCGTCAAGGCGATATCAAGCAGCACAATATCCGGGCTTGACGCCTTGATCATCGATAAAGCTTCGAACCCGCTGCCGGTCGTAGAGACCGCGAATCCCCTCCGCCCAAAATAGGACTGGATGGCCGTGCAGATGTCCGGCTCGTCATCCACAATAAGCAGTTTGGTGTTTTTTTTGCTCATGCCTGCAGCACTCTCCTCCATCATAAAGGGGACGAACAAGCGTAGTATAACATAAAAAATACAGCCCTTTAAAATCATAATTGCCTGAAGAATTATTATTCAAAAGGCCGTAAAGATGAGCAGATACGGCAAGTCTTTGTTGGATCTTTCCAAACGGCTTGCCGTGGAATAAAAATGGCGGGAGAAATCCGAAGAATTTCAACTAAGAAAAGCATTGCAGCCAGAAAATATATCTTTATCGATTAATCGTCGCTGAATTGCTACGGTATTTATAATGTCAAAATGTTCTTCCATCCGTAATTTACAATATTTCCAGTAACAACAAAATTTTTCTCGGAGCATGAGATAATTGATGCTGTTTTTACCTGCCCTCCCATATCTTTCATCATTCGTTTTAAAGATGCGGCGTGTTTGGGGGTGATTGTCATGGCACTCTTAATTTCAAAAAGATTAACCCTGCCTCCCGCTTCAATCAGCAAATCCACCTCTAATCCATCTTGTGAGCGCAAGTAGTACATTGCTGGTTTCTGTCCAAAATTGAAGAACCGTTTTAGAAAATCCGACATTATCATCGTTTCAAATAAATTGCCAAAGCCCTGATTCCCTTTTAACGCCTCATGATCATGCAAACCCAATATATATGATCACAAAGCAGGATCATTAAAATACAGCTTAGGACTTTTTACAATACGTTTACCGATATTTTTATAGTACGGATAGAGGAGATAAATTTGATAACCTGCTTCCAAAAAAGACAACCATCTTTTTGCCGTCGGCACGCTTATTCCAATATCACGCGCAATTTCTGATATATTAAGTATCTGCCCGGTTCTCGTCGCACAGGCCACAAGGAATCTTTCAAATTGACTAAGGTCTCCGATATTAGCCAGATTTCTCACATCCCTTTCCAGGTAAGTTGTTATATACGAACCGCACCAGAGTTGCCCATTGACTTTTTTGTTCGATGCAATCTCGGGGTAAAATCCGCGCAATAACAGTTCAGATAAGGAAACCCGCTTCTTGTAATATCTTTGCACATCTAAACTTTTCAGCCAGCCCGAGATATCCACGCTATCGTTAGTATTATTAAGTCGTTCGGAAACAGAAAATGGCAACAACGAAAGTATAGCCGCTCTTCCCGCTAAAGATTCCGTGACACCACGCATTAATACAAAATTTTGAGAACCTGTAAACAACCACTGTCCTGGCTTACGATCCTCATCTATTTTCGTTTTGATATAGGATAATAACTCAGGCAAATATTGTATTTCATCTATAATTACAGGTGGCTTGAACTGACTTAGAAAACCAACAGGGTCTTCCTTTGCCCTAATTCTAACATCAGGATCTTCTAAACTTACAAAGGCATGACTCTTGGAGAAAAGCATCTTCAAAAGAGTCGTTTTCCCTGATTGTCTCGGGCCTGTTAAGACTATAGCAGGAAAAGTTTTTGAGGCATTAAGAATTGTCTTCGCTAATGTTCGGGGTATCAATTTCATGGCAGCATTATAACCCTGATTATTTAATATTGCAAGTTAAATATTCGGCATT
>CAZBSU010000192.1:0-3805 GCA_964494745.1 uncultured Planctomycetales bacterium
AAAACATTCGCCGCGTCTCCAGCCTGTTCCGCCCTGCCGTGCGGATGTCCGAAGTGCGGACTCCAAATCGTGGTCCCCCCGGGGAAACGCGGATTCTGGGCCAGGCCCGGGTTCTCGTCGTAACGAATCACCCGCGCCTTGACCATGCCGCGGGTGGCGTCCAAAACATAACAACGCTCCATGGTATGTTCTTCGGTCTTGACATACGGCCAACGCGTGGCCCCGCATTCATAATTGCAGCGCTTGGGGATCCGGCCTTCGACCTTGACGGCATGGACATATCCCCGCCGGTCTTCCACCCCGCTTTCGTCCACCGAACGCGGCGGCCTGTCCGACGCAATCTGTTCATCCTGCCAGACATAAATCGCCACCGAGGCCATTTGCCGCGGTTCTTTATCCAGGTTGGACCGTGACCAGATCAGCTGTTCGGCCGGCGCCATATCATCGTCGCCCAGCACATCGTCTTCCGTATAAAATCGGCCATCGTCCCCGGGATTCAGCCCGACCCAATCATCTCTGCCATAAATAACATCATCCTCGGTCGTGCCCATCAAGGCGTCTCCGCCCAGATCCGACGGCAAAAACGGGTCTTCTTTGAGTTCGCCGCCTGTGACGTGATAGCCGATCAGAAATTCCGTCAACTGGACATAGGCATCGTTGAAGGTCTGAAAAACATTCTTCCCCTCGGCCAGGCGGTTTCCCAGAAACCAGGCCCGGTATTTGTATTTATCCACCTGCCCATAAGCCCATTTTTCGCTGTTACGCAGATGCCGCATAAACGGATTGCGCGTTTCATCCGGGTCGCAGCTGTTCAGCCCGTCGTCCAAATAATCAATAATGTCGTCAAGGTCGCTGTCAAAGGCGGGGTCATCACAACTGCCATACCAGTCCTGTCCCACCCGTTGACAATAATCAAGAGCATCTTGAACCTGCTGCCTCCAAAAGTCGGCCTGTGCCGCGGTTGTGATCGGCGGGATATAAATATTGAGTAGCCGCCTGCAAGGCACGTCAAAATAACTGTCCTCGGGCCAAAACCCGCCTTTGCGATAAGGGCAATAATTCAACCGGCTGCAAGCCGAGGAACAGGCCCTTAACCAGGCCGGGATATCAAGCAAATCGCTGGGGATATCGGTCGTGACCTGATATTCACAAAGCTCCCATAGGCGCTCATTGAACGGTGGCTCAAACATATCCGTGTTATGCGGATCCGGCACGTTATCTTCATCCCGTCTGATGCAGACCCCCTCATCCTTGGTTCTCCCCGGGTCCAGGGAGCGCGGCAGGTCATAGCAAAGCACAAAATCATTATAACGCCCCCCGCTGGCCGCATCCCTCTCGCAGGCCACGCGGCAGGCCTGAAACTTTTCCGCATTGCCGACGGCCTCTCCGTCAAGCGGGACCGCGCCGCACCAAGATTCCATCTCGTCTTCGACCTGCCATTTCAGGCAGGCGAGCACGTCATCGATATCCCCGTCGACCTCGTCTTCATCGGCGTTACGGGTCTCGCGCTCATCCTGAGGAGAGCAGGGGTCACCTTCCTCCGGCACGCACCACACATCCTTATCTTTGTTTTCATACGTCCGCGTCAACCAGGCGGCCAGGGGATTGCGGTAAAACCTGATCGTGTCCCGCCACTCCCATAATTTCCCGATCCGTTGTTTATGCGTAAAACTGCCGGGGCAGGCCCGGTCGTTTTGCGGATGGCAGCAGCAATTTTCAGCTTTATTGTCTGACCAGCAGTCCGAACAGCCCAGGTCTTCGCCTGTGTCGTCATCCAGGTCACACTTAAGGCATCCCGGCTCGATCCAGTCCGCCGCCTCGTCATACCATAACGTCATGCTCTGCCGCAGGCGTTTGAGCGGGGTGGCCAGCAGCTCTTCGGCCCAATCGATAAAGGCATCCATCTGCAGAATCATCACATCCAGCCTGTCATCGGGAAAATCCTCCGGCGGAACGCCGGCATTCGCCGGATTCTCTATCTCCACGGTTGCGTCCGGGCAGGGGCAATCCGCCTGCCCGACGTCATAAACAATGCCGACGGTGGGATCATCTTCAGGGCGGGGGTCCTGAGAACTGTAAAAATCCGTATAGCGGTTGTATTCGCACTGGTGGTAACCGCCGTGCTTGTCACAACCCTCGTAATACGGATAAAGCGTGTCACAAAATATATCCAGGCCCCGGCGCCAGCCGCCGTTAGGGATCGCGCATGTTTCCGGATTATGATAAGGAAGTTCGTTAAAAATGGGATAGACGCCAGGAGCGCTGGGCGGAGCAAACCTCCACCAGGGCAGGGGCTCCCCGTATTCGTAAAACAAAAGATCGTAAATATCGTCCGGGAATTCGTCATCCGGCGGTGAAGCCGTATAATTAGGAAGATTCAACACGCTGTCGGCCACGATGGTGCTGCCCAGATTCTCAAAGACCTGGGGATTCACGCGGTCCACGCACCAGTAATATTGCTGGTCCTCATCAAAAGGATCATACCCGGGGAATATCGGCTCCGGTCCCGCGCCCACATCAATATCGCCGCTCGGAGGATAGGTCATGCGCACGCGGAAATCCTCATCCGTCAGTTCATCGATATGATCCAGCATATCATAATGATCCCTCGGACAATCCATGTAAAAAGGCGATTGCAAGGGCTGTCCCACTCTTCCTAAGTCACACCAATAGCACTGATAATCATCCTTGTGCGGCCAGGGGAGAATATAGGACTCGGAATTATCGGCAGGGGTATCGTTGCCGTAAGTCAACTTCGTCAGATCAATGCCCCAATCGGCCATCTTATAGAGAAATCCAAATATCCCGCGTTTTTTGTCCGGATATTCGTCATAGATATCCGGCCCTTCAAAGTCGTCATCCTCGCTGGCGATCAACGGCCGGTAAAAACCGCTGGTGTCCCGGATCGTGAAAAGCCCGCCGTCTCCCTCGCGAAACGTCTGATAAATATCCCGCGGAGGAGACATTGCGTATAATCGGTCCTCGTCGAAGATGGCCGTATAATATTCCAGAGACAATTGGTGGGAATCCCGGTAAGAACTGTTATGCCCCCCGAACCTGTGCCAGTCCGGGGCATAGCGGTTGTTGAGCGGATTGCCGCTGTTTAAATAAAATCCGTATTGCACAAGGTAATCGCTGTGAAAATCATCCAGCCCCACGGCCTCCCGGAAAGAAATGATCGGCGGATCCCAGTCATTGTTGTCCGAATCTTCATAATGCCGGTCAAAAACATAATCATAATCCGTGCCGGATTGCTGGGTCTCCAAAAGATAGCTCCGCTCGTTACAGGTATCCGGCTGGCCGCATTTATCGTCTCCGGAGGCATAACAGCATTCCGGCGCCAGGCGCACAGGTTCGGCCAGCTCAAAATCGCCGTTGCCGCATTGGTCCGCAGTTGGCGCGCAAAAGACCGGGGCGGTTAAGGTGCAATGGGGATCCTCTTCAACGTCACATTTGACCTTGCAAAAAACCCAGTCTTTAAGCCCTGCCATCGGACACGGCAGCCATTCCGGCTGGCAACACGGGTCACACCGGGCCGGAAACCGGAAGTGGTTGGACAGCTGCCGCGTGTCCTGCCTCCCGGACAGCAGCCTGTCCTCCGGATACGGGCAGCAAACATGGCTGCCGTCCCATATATCGTTCCTGGCGCCGCAGGAAGCCCATGTCCCGTCTATCTGGCGTCCTTTAACGGGATCAAAAATCCCCCATTCCGGTGAATGGCATTTCTCCGGCAAAGAAGCGAGCCTGATATCATACTCCTCCTCGCAAATCGAGTCATCCACATACAACAACGTGCACAGACAGC
>CAZBSU010000193.1:0-3772 GCA_964494745.1 uncultured Planctomycetales bacterium
TTCTTACGCGGATTAAGATAAGGAAGGAAGTTAGAGATGGAAAAGGCCATAAAGAGAAAGGTCGGATCAGGGCAGACCTTTCTCGAATACATGCTTTTATTCTCGATTGTGACCGGCGTGGTTGTGGCCATGTCGCCGATGGTTCGACGGTTTGCCCAGTCCATGATCAAACTCACGGCCGATCAGATCGGGGAGCAGTCCCGGTCCGACCAGAAAAAAGCGGGCGGATATCTTATTAATTCCGAAATGGGGGTTGAGCAGTCCAGCTACCAGGCCAGAGAGGACCGCCTTGGAGTGACGACGTATTATCCGAGTTCGTTAACCTCCGAGAGCACCACCCAGTTTACGGACTTAGGGACAGCGGTTTCCACCGAGATTCCCTTGAGTCAGCGGGGCGGAGAAGTTATTGATCCCGATCCCAATCCGTCTGTTGCCCCTTTGCCAGACTAGACCAAGACAGCCATGCAGGTTAAATAGCACGAAGGATTCAAGAGGAGAGGATATGATGTTGTCAAGAAAGGCACAATCCGCAGTTGAATTTTCGATCCTGATCATTGTTATTTTCGGCGCCTTGTTGGCGATCGGCACTTATGTCAAACGCGGGATTCAGGGACGCTGGAAGGCGGCGGTCGACGATGTCGGAGAGCAATACGACCCCGCCTATATGAACACAAGGGTGATGCATGTGATGACGTCTAGCACTCAGACTTCCATCACGACGACATCGGCCGGCCCGCGGCGGGTTTGGACCATGCGCGAGGATGTGAGCGATGGTAGCGAGTCCCGGTTCGGACATGTCCAGGTCTCGACAAGAGTTTTGCCGCAATCGACGACAGATACAGATGATTAAGACGCGGATGACGATAACTAAAGTCTGGCCACTCGATAAGCAGGCTAGGCCTGCGGGCAAAATCAGCGTGGAAGAGCCATGAGGACCAAAAAGAAATTATTCAAGAAGATGAGAACCCTATTGGCCCAATCCGCATCGGAACTGGCTATTTTCGGTTCCATTTTGCTTTTTGTGATCGGGCTGATCGTGCGGACCGGCCTCTACCAGGGCCATAATATGAATATCCAGTTGCGCACGATGCGTCTGGCGCTGACCGAATCGTATAAAACCGCTCACGGCCATTACCGCTACGGAGATAACCGGGGCCAGCCGGCCGGCGCGCGCAACACGGCCTCCGTTATGGTGGTGGAAGACCGCATTTCCATTGATTCGGCCCAGGCGCTGGGGACCCGCGACCGGTTTCCGATCATGTCGGCGTCCAGCGGGACATTTTCGCACAACCTGTTTTGGAAATTGGATTACGGCAACGAAGACGATCTGCCTGTCTATGATGTCATCGTGAATGGCCAGCGCTTCCCCTTTTCGACGGCTCATTACATGCGGGCGGTCATAACCCCGGATGTCTTAAACAGGGGCAGAACAAGGATCAGTTATTATTATTTTCCCGAAGATACTTTAAAAGAAACCCTGAATGTCCCTTCCTGCCCGGGGGGCGGGTTGATGGGCAGCCCTTTTTGCTGGGAAGCGAATTGTCTCCGGCATTCCGATCCGGAAAAGACCGGCTGCATGGTGGTCTTTAAACGGGTTTATAATGTCCCGCCGCCGGCGGGAGACGAGTGGTGCGATAACGAACCATCCGGGGTAACCTGCCGGGGAGTTGTTAATGTCAGCGAACGTTTTGATCTGGACCATGACGGGCAAACGGACATTTCTCCCGGCCTTGCCCTGCCTGCTTCCCCGCGTGCTGATTTGGAAGGCCAGCCCGCCACGTTACGCGCGGCCTTTAATTGGCAATGGGCCAAGGTGTCCCTGACTATACTCCGCAAAAATTTAGGAAGCCGTCTCCTGCTGCCCAAGCCGATTGATGGGATAGGTATTGAAAAAAACATCAACCGTTCGATTGACATTGACGGTGATTTTCAGACCGAATATGTTATGGCCACGTCTCCGGGCCGTTCCGGGTGGACCTACGGCGAGATAAAATATCTTGATCAGCAGGAAGGGGATGTCGATTTTACCCAGGAGGATGTCGGGCTGAAAAGCCGGGTGATCATGCTGGCCAAGACCCATGCCCCTGTGGCCAGCAGCGAGGCCTTGTTCGGCGGGACGTATATGCTCGTCGAAGAAGGCAAGCTTTACGGGGCGGACGGCCAGTTTATCCGGGACACAAGCCGGCAGGACCATGTCGATATTATTACCCGTTTTTTTCAGCTCACCCGCAACACCGGCCGGTTTTGCACGCAAGGGCAGAATCCCCAGCCGGTGGACTGGAATGTTACGGTCGCCAGGGGAGAGCATCCGGTCAAGGGTGTGAATACGCTGACGAATCCGGTTGAGGCCTGCGGCACAACGCGGGGAGGAAACCAAAATTCACCCATAACCTCTTCAACGTGCATGTTGGTGCATGCCGATAAAACCTGTCTGGATGTGGACACGCATCTGCTGTATATCCGCAGCCGGATTGATGATTTACGAGGAAAACGCTGGATCACGCGGGTCTTTACGCAGGACTAAACACAGATGAAGGATGGGGCATGTCAAAGACCGGAACACAGAGAAAGAAATTTTTTGCGACCGAGCTTTTTTCATTAAGGAAACCGACCGGCCAATCTTTTTTTGAATTCACGTTCGGCACGGTCATGACCGTTTTTTTGATGATGGGCATGATCCAGGTGTTTATCTGGGCCGGCTATGATCAGGTCAAACAGCTTGATCGGCACAACCAGCTTCTGATCCATGATTGCGGGCGGGACGGGCTTTGTCCGTTGGAACAATTGAGTCCTAAATTTTTTCAGGAAGACGGGTTCGGGGATTTTATTCGCGGGGATTATTTTTTCGGCGAGCAGAACATCAAATTTGAGGAACACACGCATTAAGGCGTTTCCATCCGGTGATGCCAGGGAGGACCCGGTATCCCGAAGAGGAGTTCAAAAGTGTTTATTTGGTTCAATACGATCATGAAACGCAAAAGCCGGAAGGCCTGTTTGGACAAGCAGGGCCCGGGTCGGCATGCAACTTTGTCACAAAACGGACAGGGAGGGACTGGGATCATGTCGTCCCGCCGCGGCCAGGTGGCCATTATCCTCATATTTATTATTGCCGTCGGCTTGATCTTTTATGCCGTGTCCCTGAATGTGGGCCGGGTCTCTACGCATAAAATTATGGCCACGCAGGCGTCTAATTTGATGGCCGCCACCTATGCCTCTTATATGGCCAGTTACGGCGAGCAGGTCTTTCAGGAACAGCTGGACGGCAAAGAAGAGATCTGCGAAAAGACCGCGGTCTTTCAGGCCGTTTTGCTGGTGGTGATCTTTGTCGTGATTGTTTTTGCGGCCGCAGCTGTTGCCGGAATGATCAATTCCGTTCTCGGTGCGTCTGTGGCCACGCCCGCCACGGTCGCCACCGCGGCGGCGGTCTCGGCCGTGGCGGCAGGGGTTTCGGCCGTTATTCAGGCCACGGTTGTTCAGCCGGCTATTACCGAGGCCTGGAACTCGATCATCTGGGAGAACATGTCGATCGTTGATCAATTTATGGAAGCGGGCATTCAGACGGGCCTGAAAAACGCGGTCAGCGACAGGGTGGAATTACCGGACGTCATTGATTTGGACGCTGACGGGATTTTCCTTGACCCGGCAAATCCCCACGATGCGGACAATGCGGCCGACTATGTTTCGCGCTTCGGGTGGTATTACATGGAGCGGGTCAAGAACGCGCCGCCGCCGCCGAGCCTGGGGGATTTTCACGGCTGTCTGTGCACGTTGT
>CAZBSU010000194.1:0-3728 GCA_964494745.1 uncultured Planctomycetales bacterium
ATCCCGGGTATTTAGAGGCGTATAACAATCGGGCCCATATCAATCTTATTCAGAGACGTTATGATGAAGCCCTCCGGGATTATACTCGCGCAATGCAATTGCAGCCGAATATGCCGATGTTGTATTATCAGCGTTCGATCGTTTATGCCAATATGGGGCGGTTTGATTCGGCCCTAAATGATGCGCGCGTGGCGCAATCCATGGGGATGGGTGGGCTTGAGGATTATGTGCGCCTATTGCAGGAATTCGACGAACAGGAATCGTCGCAACACCAAGAGAGGTGAAATATGCCTAGTCTGGAAGTGATTCAGGGCGATATCACTCGCGTTCAGGTGGATGCGATTGTCAACGCCGCCAACCAGTCTCTTTTAGGCGGCGGGGGCGTTGACGGAGCGATCCACCGTGCGGCCGGACCGGAACTTTTAAAAGAATGCAGGAAATTGAACGGGTGCGAAACCGGTGATGCCAAATTAACCAAGGGATACGGTCTGCCGGCCCGGTATGTTTTGCATGCAGTCGGCCCGGTATGGTCCGGCGGGAACAAGGGGGAAGATCGATTGCTGCGCCGCTGCTATCAAAGGTGTCTAGAAATTGCCGACGGGCAGGGGATAACCAGCGTGGCCTTTCCGTGCATCAGTACCGGCCTTTACCGTTTTCCCAAAGAATCGGCCGCGCGCATAGCCGTCGAAGCCGTCAAACAGGGGCTGGCGTGTTTTCCGGTCGTCGAGAAAGTGATCTTTGTTTGTTTCTCCGATGAGGATTATCAAATTTATCAAAAGACGTTAGCCGTTCATCCGGCGTGACGGGGGACAGGCCCGGGCGGAGGTTGAGATGTTTTTTTCGCGGTCGCGGACATACCCCGCTATCCCTTTTTGATTCAGCATGACTCTCTATCATAAGGACCATCCGTGGCGCTATTACCGGTTTTGGTTTTCGGCCGTGGTGATAGCGGAGGGGATTATGTTGTGGCGAAATCAGGAGCTGGTCCTTTGGTATTCGCTCATCGCCATGGCCTTCGGTGCCGGGTGGTTGCTGCGGTTGTGCCGCTTGTATCCCGGTCAGGACGAACCCTTGATCCTGGACCTTCCCGGAGCTATACTGGCGGCCGGATATGCTGTACTGGCGGGATGGATGGGCGATTCCAACGGACGGTTCCTGTTGATCTTATGCTCATCGCTTATTATCCTGCCGCATGTCATCTATGTGTATGTTGAAAAACATAAGGAGAGATCTCTGAGGAGATAACGCCTGGTCCGTTTTACGGCCGGTGTTCCCGCGTCATTTTGCACCGGAAAAATAATTTTTATGATGGAAAAACGCGAATTTTTAACGGTATCCGAGTTTAATCATCTTGTCCGCGATGTCCTGTCGATGGGATTCCCGCAGCCGGTGTGGATTTGCGGCGAGATACAGGGGTATGACCGCAATCGCAGTAAGAAGCATGTTTTCTTTGAATTGTGCGAGAAAGATCCCGAGTCTAAAGATATCACCTCCCGGATCGGAATGGTCATCTTTGCCGGTCGGCGCGAATTTATCAACGGCCTGCTGAAGAAGGCGGCCAATGCCTTCGATCTGAAGGATGACATCGAGGTCAAATTTCTTTGTCGGGTGGATTTTTATCCGCCGCATGGCGCCGTGCGCCTGATCGTCGAGAGTATCGATCCGGTTTATACCCTCGGCCGGATCGCCCAGGAAAAGCAAAAACTTATCGCCCGGTTGACCAAGCAGGGCATCCTCCAAAAGAACAAGGCCTTGCCGTTGCCCCAGGTCCCGCTGCGAATCGGGTTGATCACCGCCGAGGACTCAGCGGCGTATAATGATTTTCTTTCCGAATTGCGGCAGAGCGGCTATGCCTTTCAGGTCCTTTTTTCCCCGGCCTTGATGCAGGGCAAAGGAGCCCCGGCGGCGGTCTGTAAGGCCTTGAGAGGCCTGATGCCAAGAAAGGATCTGGATGTCATCGTCATAACCCGTGGCGGGGGTTCGATCGCGGACTTGAGTTGTTTTGATTCCGAGGTCATCGCCAGCGCGGTGGCTGGCAGCCCGCTGCCGGTCTTGAGCGGGATCGGACATGAGATCAATATCACTGTGACCGATCTGGCGGCGCATACGTATCAGAAGACCCCCACGGCCATTGCCCGCTTTCTGGTCGAACAGATTGGTGTTTTTTTATCGGGAATAGACGATAAGGCGCGGTCATTACTGGACCTGACCCAGGAAAAGATCCAGCACGATCGGGATCATCTGAAAGACATGGCCATTCAAATGCGGCGCTGGACGGATTTCTATTTTAAGAATCAGACTCACTTGTTGCGTCATAAAAGCGATATCCTGCAGCAGCAGCCAACGCGGGTGCTGGGACGCGCCGGCCAGGACCTGCGCCAGCGTTACCGGATATTTATTAAGAACGTTCATCACAATATCAATAACACCAAGACCCGAGTCGAGAACTATGCCCGTCTGCTTGAGTTGGCGGATCCGGCCCGGACCATCCGGCGGGGATTCAGCATAACTCGGCGGCAGGATGGGCGGCTTGTGCGTCAGGCCCGCGATGTTCACCCCGGGTGCGGATTGGTGACGGTCGTGGCCGATAGTCTGATCCGCAGTCAGGTTCAGGGGATTGAAGAGAAGGGAGGACAGGGTGGAGAAGATGAAATACGGCCGAGCCGTAAAAAAGCTGGATGAGATCATCCAAAAGATTGAGAACGAAGACATCGATGTGGATGAGTTGTCCGCGCACGTCAAAGAGGCCGTTGGATTGGTCCATTTTTGCAAGGAGAAGATCGAGAAGGCCCAGATGGAGGTGCGCCAGGTCGTCGAAGGGTTTGAACAAGAATTTGAAAAGGATGACGGTGATTAATCGAATCAGGGGGATTTTCCGCAGCCGTTGCCTCGTATCCCTCTTTTTATTTTTCGTTTATGGCTGCGGTCAAGGGGGTTCCTTCGATAATGCCCGGGTGGCCCACGTCTACGATGGGGATACGATCCGACTGACCGACGGGACCAAGGTCCGTCTGATCGGCATCGATTGCCCCGAGACGCGGGATAACGATAAGCTCCGGGCCGATGCCCGCCGTTCGGGTCAGAATTTGAAGGAGATCATGGAGCGCGGACGCCGGGCGTATCTTTTTACCCGCGGCCTTGTCTCTGGCCGTCGTGTTCAGTTGGAGCTGGGGCAGGAGCCGCAGGATAAATACGGGCGCACCTTGGCGTATGTCTGGATTGAGCTGGATCGCTTTGATCCGGATGAGGGAAGGGCGTTGCCCGATTATTTTGTCGTGGAGAGCCGCGCGGACGCACAGGGAAAAGAGCGAGCCTTTGTTTTTCTCAATGCCACGATCATGAAGGCCGGTTATGCGCGACCGATGATCATCCCGCCGAATACCAGATATGAGAAGGAAATGAGGTCTTATTATCACCTGGCCCGTCAGAATCGGTGGGGTTTGTGGAAATGAGTCAGTCGGATATTTTGACGATCCTGGCAACGATGCAGCTGATGATAAACAACCCGAATACGGCCAAGCCAAGCGCGAAATGTTGAAACACGGCCATTCCGGTCCACAAGCTCTGGAAAGATAACACCACGATTCCCAGCGTGATGCTGATGAAAACGATGCGGGCCATCTGCAGATAACGTTGTTTTTGATCAGCCATCCGGCGTTTCCTCCCTCATTATTTAGTCAATCCTGAAAAAGCCTATTTTTAGGTTTTCAGAATTATAGTTCTTTGAA
>CAZBSU010000195.1:0-3718 GCA_964494745.1 uncultured Planctomycetales bacterium
GCAAAAGAGAGATCAAGCTGCCGCTCAAGATTGTTATCAAAAAAGCGCGCACCTCAAGGCTGGACGGATCGTCGTAAAGCGCCCATCCGAGAGGAATGAGCATGACCGCGGAGACGACAAAAAGGATGCGGGCGACAATGCTAAAAACGATTTTTTTGTGCATGGGTTAAAACGGAGGTGCTGGCGGCATCAAAATAATTTTTTACGCGTAAAAAGATCCTGCATCTTTTTCACGGACCTCTCCTGACAGAACACCACAACGCGTTCACCCGGACGGATATGAGTATTCCCGTTGGCCAGGAACACATCCTTATCGCGCAGGACCGCGCCGACAATAGAATTCTTAGGGAAAGCTATCTCTTTCAACGGGGCCCTGGTCACGGCCGCATCTTTCTCCGGAACGAATTCAAGGGCCTCGCAATCGCAGTCCAGAAGATTGATAACGGACCGAATCCCTTTGCCCCGGACGAGGCGCAGGATCTGATCAACCGCACGCAAGCGGGGATTGATAACGACGTTGATGGCCAGTGCGTCAATAATCGAAAGATAATCGGGCTGCTGGGTCGTTATGATCGTGGTCTTGGCGCCCATCTTTTTGGCCAAGACGGCGCTGACCAGATTCGTATGGTCATTGCTGGTCGAGGCGATGAAGGCATCCGCGGCCTCGATCCCGGCCTCTTTCAGGATATCGGATTCCGAGGCGGATCCGTTAATGACCCGAACCGTCTTCAATCGCCCGGCATACAGATCACAGACATCCGGGTCTTCTTCGATCAAGACGACATCGTTAACGGTATCCGCCAGCCCCTGGGCCACGATCTCGCTGATATGGGTGGCGCCGTAGATGACGATCTTTCGCGCCTGACGCGTTTCAGGATCGATAAAAGTCAGAAATTCCCCCAAGGAATCTTTGGGGAGCAGGGCATAAATCCGGTCGGCGGGGTTCAATTGAGTCGAGCCTTTGGGAATAATAACCTCTCCGTTGCGAATGATCGCGACGATCAGAAACGGCCAGGGAAAATCCTCCGTCTTAAGATCGTCCATCCTGTGCCCGCAGAGGGTTGATGCAGGCGGGATGCTGAAGGCCCTTAAGAGAATCCGGCCTTCGGCAAAATCGGCAACCTCTCGCGCCCCCGGGGTCCGGACGGCGCGGATAATATCGAAGGCGGCCACTTCTTCGGGATTGATGAATTCTTCAATCGCGAACTGTTCGTCCTGAAATTTCTTGACGGCATCCAGAAGCGCGGTATTCCGGACGCGGGCAATCCTCCGTTTAGCGCCGAAGCGCGCCGCCAAAAAACACACGATCAGGTTGACCTCGTCGGCATTGGTCACCGCAATAACCAAATCGGCATGATGAATACCCGCCTGCTGAAGGATATCGGGGTCCGAACCTTTCCCGACGATGACCTTGGCATCGATCTTCTCGTCGATGCGGGAGGCGATATCCGGATTCACCTCGACCAGGTAGACCTCGTGATTTTCCCGGCTTAAGGAATCCGCTAGATTAAGTCCGATGATCCCGGCTCCGACAATAATAATCCGCATAACATTGATCCTCGCAGGCCGTGCCCCGGGCCGCGCGTAAGGCAACAGAGGCCTTCGCCCGGGACGGTATCATTGGGCCGTTTTTGGGCTTGACGATTGAGACTTTTTGGCAAGGCTCACCAATTTCTGGAAAGCAGCGGGTGAATTGACGGCCAGGTCGGCCAACATCTTCCGGTTCACGGTCACCTGGGCCTCGGCCAGGCCTTTGATAAACCGGCTGTAAGCGATCCCTGCTTCCTCGCAAGCCGCTTTGATGCGGACGATCCACAGGCTGCGATAAGACCGCTTTTTGACTTTCCGGTCCCGATAAGAATAGGCCATGCCTTTCAACAGGGATCTTTCGGCCTGGCTGATATGCTTGCTGCGGTGACCGAATTGCCCTTTGGCCTTTTTCAGGACCCTCTTTTTTCTTTTATGCGAAGCAACCGACGTTTTGATTCTAGCCATACGGCAACATCCTCCTTACCCGTTTCTCCTCGGCAGGCGAAAGATAATCGCTCTTCCGTAAATGTCGTTTTCTTTTTCTGGTCTTTTTGCCCAGGATATGACCGCGGCCGGCCTTCCGTTTTTTGATCTTCCCGGATTTGGTCGTCCGGAATCTTTTGGCCGCCGAACGGTTTGTTTTTAATTTCGGCATGATCCTCCCCTTCTGTATTAAATGCGCCGGAAGAAAAGACTCCTGCGGCGCTATCGAAAACACACTGACCGGCCCGCCGAATTCCCGGCGGAGGCAATCATGGTTTATTTTTTATCCGACTTAGGCGCAACGATAACGGACATGATCCGGCCTTCCATTGAAGGCGGCTTTTCCACCTGTCCGTGCTCAGAAATATCGGCGACAAATTTTTCCAAAACGGCCCGCCCCTGGTCCTTGAATGCCATCTCCCTGCCGCGGAAAAAAAGATTCAATTTGACCTTATCTCTTTTTTCCAGAAAATCGATGGCCTTTTTGAGCTTGACCTCATAGTCATGCTTATCGATACGCGGCTTGACGCGCAGCTGTTTGAGGTGGGTCATCTTCTGGCTTTTCTTGACCCGGCGCTCCTTTTTTTCCTGGTCATATTTATATTTGCTGTAATCCATAATACGACATACCGGCGGCTTGGCCGTTGGGGCCACTTCTACCAAGTCAAGGTTCCGCTCCCGGGCCATCTCCTGCGCCCGCTTGATGACCACGATGCCCAGCTGCTCAGAGTCCGGACCGATAACCCGGACCTCCGGAGAACGAATTCGGTAATTAACGCGTATGTTTTTTTGAATACGAACCACCTCCCTCGGCGCGGCGGGCGCTCTTTGTCCTTTGTGACCGGCCCTGCCGTCGGGCCTGACACGAAAACCAAGCACTCCACCTTTATGTTATTTTTTTTGTTCGATCTGTTCCCGAATCTGGCGGAGAAATGCTTCCGGATCAGCCGATCCCCGGTCGCCTTCCGTCCTGTGCCGTACGGAAATACGGCCGTTCCCGATCTCCTTGTCGCCGACAATGAGAATATAGGGAATCTTCTTGAGCGTCGCCTCGCGGATGCGTTTATTCAGGCTTTCATTGCGGCTATCAATCCGGATCCGGACATCCGCCTGCAAAAAGTCCTGCTGTATCCGCCGGGCGTAATCTTCATGTTCCGCGCGAATGGGAATGACGACCGCCTGGACCGGCGCGAGCCAGACAGGGAAGGCCCCGGCATAATGTTCGATCAGGGTCCCGATAAACCGTTCCACGCTGCCCAGAATGGCGCGATGGATCATGATCGTGCGGCGCGGTTTGCCAGAATCGTCGATATATTCCAGTTTAAATCTTTCCGAAAGGGCAAAATCGCATTGGATCGTGGCACACTGCCACTGACGGCCAAGGGCGTCTTTTAACTTGATATCGATCTTGGGGCCGTAAAACGCCCCCTCCCCCTCATGGACCTGATAAGCGACATCTTTCTCTTTCAGGGATTCTTCGAGGGCCTTGGTGGCGATATCCCAGTCCTCTTGCTGTCCGATAAATTTTTCCGGTCGGGTGCTGAGCTCAATCTCCATGCCCTCAAATCCAAAGGCCCGCATCACCTCAAAGGTGAAATCCAAAACCTGCATCACCTCCGTTTTGACCTGATCAGGCCGGCAGAAAATATGCCCGTCATCCTGGGTGAAACCGCGCACGCGCAACAACCCGTGCAAAACACCGGCC
>CAZBSU010000196.1:0-3712 GCA_964494745.1 uncultured Planctomycetales bacterium
TGCGTGCCGGCAACTCATGCCGCAGGGACAACTGCCTCAGCACCTCCTCATCCGTTGAATAACCCGTCTTGGTTTTCTTGATCACCGGCAACTGCAACTTTTCAAAAAGGATTTCGCTTAACTGTTTGGGCGAATTCAGATTGAAGTCCTGACCGGCCAATCGGTAAAGGTCTTGCCGCATATGGCTGATCTTCTCTTCGCATTCCGCGGAAAGTCCCAACAAAAAGGGCTTGTCGATCCTGACCCCGTCGGTCTCCATCCGGGCCAGGACCAGGGTCAACGGCATTTCGATCTTCTGATGCAGATCCAAAAGGTCCTTTTCCGTCAAGGCCGCTTTTAAGACGTCGAAGAGGCGCTGGATGATCGCGACCTGCTCCGCCGGTGACGGCGTTTGTTGAAGCGGAACACCCAAGTACTGCCAGGCCAGTTGTTGCAGATCGAAGGCGCCGCGTACCGGGTTCAAGAGATACGCGGCCAACATGACGTCAAAAAACGGCCCCTGAACCGCGTGGCCTTGGGCCCATAACCGTTTCAGCCCGTCTTTGACATCATACCCGATCTTGAGGACGGCGGCATTCTCCCAGACCGGGGCCAACTCGTTTATTTGCTCGGATTCCAGAACAAAGACATCCTGCCCCTGCGCGGTTATATACACCTGCCGGAGGGGATCATGTTCCTTTCCCCGATCCACATCCACAACGGTAAAGACACACGCCCCTTGGGACGCCATGCCCTCCATAAAGGCCTGCATGTCTCCTGCCTTGATCTTTTGGTGCAGGCGCACGTCTAATTTAGGCTGGCAATGCTCGGCCATGTCCGCCGCCAACTTTTTAAATTCCAGCCGGCTGAAAAGGTCAAACAGGGCCTTGTGATCGGGTTCCGTCGCCTTCATCTGAGACAAATCAACGTCGAGGGGGACATGGCATTCCAACTCGGCCAACTGTTTGCTGAGCACCGCTTCCTGGTGAAATTCCTTCAACTTCTGGCGCAAACCGACCGGCTTGACCTCATCGATATTTTCTAAAATACTTTCCATCCGTCCATATTGTTTGATCAATTTTTTTGCCGACACCGGACCGATCCCTTTAACGCCGGGGATATTGTCGGTGGCATCCCCGGCCAGGCCGATCAAATCGGGGACATGATCCGGATCAATACCAAGGAGCTCTTTGACATCCGGAGCCTGGAGGATAGCGCCTTTGCGCGAATGGAACACCCCCACCCCCGGCCCGACCAATTGATAGACGTCCTTGTCATCACTGACAATGATGATATCCAGGCCGCTCCCCTGAAATTTCTTGACCAAGGTGGCGATGATATCATCGGCCTCATACCCGTCACAGGCCAATTGGCACAGGTGATAGGCCTGGACCGCCTCCTTGATCAAGGGGATCTGGGTCACCAGGTCATCGGGCATGACCGGGCGTTGGATCTTATACCGGGCGTATTGCTCTTCACGATGCGTGCGCGCCGGGGTATCAAAGCATACCGCCCAGTATTCCGGATGAAACTCCCGCTCAATCTTCTTCAGGGTATTGACAAAGCCATAAACGGCATTGGTGGCCTGACCTTGACTGGTCGCCAATCCCTTGATGGCATAGAAGGCCCGATAGCACAAGGCATGGGCATCAATAAGAAAAAGCCGCGCATTTGACATCGTGAAAAAGGGCTGGTTTAAACTAGGGATTTCCTATTCGGGCTCGGCAACAGGTTTTCTAGGGATTATGGTGAGTATATCTTGAAAAATGCTTTTGGCAGACTCCAAATGCCCCGTCTCCATTTCATCAATGGCGTTCTCGAAACGGCTGCGGATCATCTGCAATCGTTTGCCGTACAAGGCGCGCTCGCGTCCCTTGACAAGTTTGGGGTTATTCGGAGTTAGGATCAAGGCCTGTTCAAATTCATTCAGGGCCTCGTCATATCTTTTTTCTTGAAGCATGACCAGGCCGCGCTGATAATGATTGTTGGCCCGCATCATTTGCAACTGCAGATCTTCACGGCGATGACGCGCCAGTTCGGCACTGGCCTCCTCCAGGACGGTTTGCAAAAATTCCTCCCGGAATGACGGATCCAGTCTTAACAGCTCCTGAACGACCCGGGCCCGCCAGGGGTCGTTTTTATCGGCCAATTTATACCGTTCCCGGAAGAATAAAATGGCCTTGTCTTTCTGATCGTGTTTCTGGTACAGAAAGGCGAGATTCGTATACGGCGGCAGATAATTCGGATCGATCCGAACGGCCCGCATGTAATATTCTTCCGCGCGATCGTCAATGCCCAGATGTTCATACGTGACGCCGATGTCATTGTAAATCTTGGCGCTCCCGTCACCCAATGTCACGGCCTTGAGATAATAGGTCAGGGCCTTATCAAGATTACCCTTTTGCTGTTCCTCATAACCCTTCAGGCGGTAATCTTCGGAAGTTTCAGTAAAGATATCGGCAAATGACGGAATCTGAGAAGATACGACGAAGGCGGAAAGAATGACAAAGACGGTTAGAAAATTTTTAATTCTTTCACTCAACTTTTGAGAATTATAAGTCATAACTGATAAAAAGGCAAGGATTTATTTCTCATGCCTGTTCCTGGCGACCGGGATCCGACCCGGGCGTCTCTGGGGCCCCAGACTCTAAAGAGGTCGCCTCCGGGTCATGGCTCGGCTGGGACGCGGTCTCGATCATCGCCAAGGGTTCCTGCTCCCGGCCCGTTTCGCGGGGCTGATCCTTCCATAATGCGCCCCTGACGTCTTCCCAACTCTCTTTCTGAATGATGGCGCGGGTCAATGTCGTTATCAGCGAAGGCTGATCAAACAAAACAGCGCCGCAGACACGGTCTCGATCCAAGAAGACCTTGGATCTCGATCCATCTCCTTCAACCGTCATATTAGCAAATAAAATGCCATCCCGGCAACAAGTATCTCCAATAAAATCAATTGGATGATCGTTTAACGAAAATGAGATCCGCGCAGGCGGCGGCTCAAAAGGCACCTCTTGGGAGGCGGCGATATGTCCGGCGACAATATCGGCCTGACGGTCAATCACCTGGTCATAATCGTCATGAAGCAGATCGCGGCCCCGTTGAGGCGCGGAACCGACTCCGGTTAAAGCGTAAACACCGTTAACGCCCGTCTGGAAAAAACCATCCACGGGGATGCGATCCTCGACCATAATATCCGAATTCTTAAACATTTTCAGATCGGGCAGGGCATCCGGGAAGATGACCGTCTGGGCGCCTAAAATCTTGCCTGAGTTTAAGCGGATGGCCTTGACCTCCTGTTCACCGATGATCTCGGTCAGAGAATGCGCCTCCACGCGCAGACCATGCTCCTGGGCCAACGCGAGCATGCCCTGAAACGTCTCCGGATCCACGGCGCGCTTAAGCAAGACCTCCGGTGAGGTGGCGATCACGATCTCCTTGCCTTTCCCGGCCAGGGCCGCAGCGACCTGAAATCCCCTTAAGGTTGCGGTCGACACCACAACGGTCTCACTGATGGACAAGGAACGCACCAGACTTTGGACTTCAGAGAAACGGACCACGCCAAAGGCCCCCTGCTTTTGGGTCCCCTTGATGTGCGGCAGGGCCGTCGAGCCGGTATCCGCGATAATCAAATAATCATACGTCAGACGCTGCCTGTTTTTCAGAACGATCTCCTTTTTCCGAAAAAGGGATCGATCCCATTGCTCGTCGGGGCCGGTCAAAATCTTAAAGCCGTCCG
>CAZBSU010000197.1:0-3645 GCA_964494745.1 uncultured Planctomycetales bacterium
CGGGCCGCTCCGCCCATGTTCTCCCACATCTGATGCAACTGTCTGGCCAGGCATTCGCCGAAATCAGGGCTGGACATAGCCGGGATGCTGGCGTGAATATGCCCGCCGCCGTTTGTTCTTTCGGCATGAATCTTCTCGTTGTAATAAACCTTCTGCGACACGGCCATGAATTCCGCAAAACTGATCCGGCCCTTTTGCTCGATCCGCTTTCTCAGGATATCTTGCGCGGTCCGGGTATAGCCGTAGCGCGGCAGATAAACCGTAAACGTGGCCCCGTGCCCCAGCACGCCGCCATTATTTTCAGCCCTGACCGCGCCGTCCCAGGATTCGACATGGGCCTTAACCGACGGCAAGCCCTGCCCGTGCTCACCAAGGGCTTCCTGTCCTTTGGTGGTGAACCCGCTTTCAAAAATCTGGTCAATAATATTTTCCGGGATACCCGGACCGTTATCCCGGACATCCAGGACAATCCAGTCACCATCCAGACGAGCCGTTAAGGCGATGCCCAGCTCTTCCTTCTGGCCTTTATGATCATAGGCATTGTTCAACAGATTCAGAATGGCGTCCTTGAAATGAGCACGAGCAACATAAACTTCAAGCTCTTGAGGAATATCGAGATGAATATAGGCCCGAGTCTGGAGATGCTTGGCCTTGAACAGCATCATGGCCAGGTGGGCGACATCCGCGACACTGGTTCTCTGTTGAGCTTCCTGTTTGATATCCAAATCAAAGAAGTTGGCCGCCATGTCATGGAATATCCGCTTGACATCGAAGAACGACTCAACACCCTGCGGGAAGACCGGCTCTAACACGGCCTTCAGGGCATCGGTATCCATCCGGTCAATGGCCTTCAGGACTCCCATCAGGCGGTATTTCGTCAGGACCCTCGCCGCGTAATAAATCACATCATCTTTCCCGGCCAGATCTTCAACCGGCTCGGTATTCACTTCAAGACAGGCATACATTGTTTCGATCGTTTGGTTATACTTACCGATCTCTTTCATTAATGCTTCAAGAACGGCCCTTATCCGTTCTAATTGTGCGGCCTTATCTTTGTGGTCCTTAGACCTCGACATGCTTTCGACATAACTCTTAAGACCAGTGATCGTCGCTCCCAGGGCGTTGTGGATTTCCTCTTTAAGCATGGTCGCCCGGGTAAGGATATTTTCTCTTTCGGTGCGGGTCAAGACCTGCTCGACACCGGCCGACACGCCGGCCAGCAGGCGATAGGCGTAAGCAACAAGGGCCGGATGGACATCATCAAACATGGTCATGTCCTCAGGCTCCTTCTGATGTTCGACAAGTTCGGCTAAATATTTATAATCATGGTGCCTGGCTTTCTCCTGAAGGATAAGCTGCTGCATATCGCTAATGCCTTCGGCCGGATCATTCTCGGCCCTGTCGCTTGAATATTCAAACTCATGCTTGGATGCCTGCGAGTGGGTCAAACCATGCTCCTCACCATACTCATGGACCAGGATATTCACCAACCGGTGATGATTCTTCCGGAACTTGCGGAACAGACCTTCGGTCACCACGACATACTTGACACCGTCTTTCTCAACCACATAAGAGTAAACCAGGCCATCGGTCTTTATCTTTCGCGGAATTCCCATTTCCTGGCGGCCCTTAAGCACGAACAGGCTCCAGGAGCCCTGCTCAAAATCCTTTGTTAATTGCTGGTAAATCGCGTATTCATCATCTTCAGGCTGGCTTGGAGGTTCACCTTCGGGGACCATGAGACCCGCGATCTCATCAATAAACTCAGCCGCTACCGTAGGTAAGGCCTGTATAATTTCATAAGTCTTGCCTTCTTGCTCCGGCCGGAAAGCCTCCTGGAAAATCCTTTGAAGAATGGACTCGTCCGCTTCAGTCAGCGGCCGGGACCCGGGCTCCTTGTAAGCCGTAAGGCCTTTATCTCCGCCCTTTACCTCGGCATCTTTGTTGCCTGTCCCCTGCTGTCCTTTCTTCTGCTCGGCATCAAGCGTGTCTTGGATATTCTCTCCGGCGTCCTCATCTTTTTCCCTTTCGCTGATGGCCTCCCCTATGCGTGTGAGTGATTTTTGAGCTCTCCGTTTAAGTTCCCGATCTTGCGTGTTGGCCACCACATTTTCGAGTGTCCCCGTGACATGTTCATTGGAAATGTATCCGAGCCCCTTGGCCGCCGCGTAAGCCTTGATACGGTCGCCTTCAAACCGGATCATTTCGCACAACCTGTCTTCGACCCGGTCCTGGGCAAACACGCTGCCGACCCGGCCAAAGCCGGAGATGACCTCGTAAAGGACCGCTGATTGACTGTCGGTGCGGGCCTCCTGATCTAATGAATTAAGCTGGTCAAATATCGCCTCCAGATACCTAAGGGTCAAGACGTCCCGGACACGCGCCAAAGCCTTAGCGGCCTCAACTGCGACAGGCCCGTCGTGCTTTTCGCCAGCCAGGCCCTGAATAATAACCTGCCGCAGCCATGCCAAGGCTTTTTCCTGATCCATCAAGGCGACAATATGAACCAATAGACTTCGCAGTTCAGGTCGATTTTCCTGAGAAAAATGCGCTTTCAAAACACCTGAGGCAAAAGCATATTGCCGCAATGCCTCAATCGCCTGCTGCCGGACACGGTCATCGGCGTCATTCAGCGCAACTTCAAGTTCTTCAGGCACGGGCATGGGTGCGGCAAGGATGTCATGCACGCGTTCTTGCAATTGTTCGAATAACTCACGCCCCTGGGGCGTGGCATAAGGAGTAATCACCCGGCCGTGAATGTCAGGATCTTCGGCAAGTAAGGAACGAATGATCTCATGGATAACCGTGACTAGGACCTGGGACTCTATTTCAGCCACCTCGACAAAATGAATATTCAGCATTTCTCGCGCCGGTAAGGCGCGCGCTTCCGCTTGGATACGGTAACCCAAACGCATGACTTGCCGGTTGTCCCGAATAACCCGGACCTCACCGCCGCGCTGCCAGCCGTAGAACATGGCGGTGTACTCAATATTTCCGACCTGGATCGTTGATGTCTTATAGGGCTTCGGTGTCTGCGGCTGTTCAGCTGTTTTTCGGCCAAAATGCCAGTAATTACGGATATTGGAATATATCCGCAACCGTTTGGCCATGAACGAAATAATGATCATGCCCAAGGCAATAAAGAAGACGACCTGCAGCACAACGCCCATCCCGGGCGCTGCCCGCACGGCAGTAGCAAGGAAAATCGGCGCCACAACGCAATTCAAACGGGTTTGCCTGTCGGATACCGCACCTTTGAATGGTCCCGGCCCGGAGCCCAGACTGAATTCGACACCCGGGTGTCGAATTGAGCCGACTCCGCCATTAGAAAAGACACCAAATTCATTCCCAACCGCAGGGGCGGCGCCAGCGGTTATCCGTGGCTGGTCGGACCTAACCGCCGGAGAGTCCCCTTCAGCAGACGATGCTGAACGCGGAAAGACCCTTGTTGCACCAAGGACCTTTGTGGGAGAAATGTTTCGGGTTGATTGGGTTGATTGAGTTTGTCGCGTTCGTTGCGTTAACGGCCTTTGATATCTTCGCACTATGGCAGCCACAACGAGCCAGATCCCTGTCCCGATCAGGGCCGGCAGCAGCATACTGGCCAGAATCGCAATGATCGCGATAACTACAAGCAATTCGATA
>CAZBSU010000198.1:0-3614 GCA_964494745.1 uncultured Planctomycetales bacterium
AGTGGTACTGTTTGATGCGATCGTCGGCGCGGTAGACGACCTGGCGATACGAACCGTCGGCCTGAATGCAGACCAGTTCCTTGTCATCGATGAAATAGATCGTTTGGTCTTCACGGACCCAACGGGTTGTCGGTTCGATCTCGGCCGTCAAGTCCAGGGGCTGCTTCTGCTTTAGGTTGGCAAAAATGACCACGCAGGTAAGGCCGACCAGGAACATTTGCAGAATGATAAGCAGATAGTAGAACGTTGAATTGACGAACCGATCCAGTCGCGCCGTGCGCATCCGGGCGGCGGCCTGAATGACAAACAGGCCGATAAAAATGAAGACGTCGATCGCCAGCAGGATTTCAAAATAGGTGCTGACAAACTGGAACAGTTTACCGACTGGATCCATGCGCTTACCTTCTCTTGGTCGAGAGTCGAAGAAATCAGATTATTATAACATAACGGCGGGGATAACAAAGATGTTTGAGCATTATCGGCGGTGGGAATTCTGCAAAAAGAAACGGATCAATGAAATCGGCGGACCACACTGATCACTTTACCGATAATGTTCACATCCTCATTGACCGGGATGGGGTCATACAGAGGATTGGCGGGCTCCAGGAAGAAATGATTATTCTTCTTTTTGAGATATTTGACCGTGGCCTCGTCACGAACCAGGGCCGCCACCGTGTCGTTGACCTGTGCCATGGACTGCTTGCGCACCAAGACCAGATCATTGGGCAGGATGCCGGCCTCGATCATGCTGTCGCCGTTGACCCGTAAGGCAAAGGTGCTGTCATCGGAAAAGACAAGGCTGTCCAAATCCAAATACCCTTCGATATCCTGCACCGCCAGGTTCGGCAGGCCGGCCTGGATCCGGCCGAGAATCGGGATCGAAAAAAGGCTTTCCCGGACCAGTTCGATCGCCCGGGATTTATGGGCCGTGACGCGGATATAGCCTTTCTGGACCAAGGCCCGCAGATAGTCCCGGACCGTTCCGGTAGACGAGAACCCGAATTGTTGTGCGATCTCCCGGATCGTCGGAGGTAATTGGCTGGTCTTGATCCGGCGATAGATAAATTTTAAGACCTGTTTTTGTTTTTCGGTGAGGGGATGTGTTTTCATCATGCCTTACGATACCACCCTTATGTGTGGTCGTCAAGCCGTTTCCCGTTATTTTTCTGACCGTCCCGCTTCCCCGTCCTTCAGGGCCATCAACACGATACGCTGAATCAAACAATCATACCCCAACCCGATCTTTTCCGCCGATTGGGCGAATTCGTCGATCCGGGCGATGCATGGATTGGCGTTGGGCTCTATGATCGTAACGCGATTATCCGGCGTGACGCGAATATCAAACCGCAGATAACTGCGGACATTCAAGGCCCGATAGGCCCGCTTGCATGTCTCCTGGATTTGATTCCATACGCCGTTGGCCAGCTTGCCGGCGAACTCGCTGCGGATATTCCAGCGTTCGCGATACTGATCATCCCATTTCGCCTTATAGGTCGCGATGCGCGGTTCCTCTTCCGGCAGCTGACCGAATTTCATCTCGCGCGGAGGCAAGACCAGCAGGCGCCGGATGCCCATGACGCCGACATACAATTCCCGGCCCTCGACATATTCCTCGGCGATCGCATCCATATTCATATTCGTATGGATAAACCGGATACGATCGACAAAAGATTCATCGTTGTCCACGACCGAGGCCTGGGATATGCCCCGCGAGGCCTCCTCGCACAGCGGTTTGATGATGGCCGGCAATTTAATCGTCTTCGGCCGCCAGATCCTATACCTCCGATAAAAAACCTGAAAACGGGGAACGCGCAGACGATGAAAACGCAGGATACGTTTGCTTAAGGCCTTATTGTTGCAGATAAAAAGAGTATCGGCGCGGGCGCCGGTATAGGGAATGCCGATCATCTCGAGAAGGGCGGCGACATTCTTTTCCAGATGGGTCTGATTGGCAAAGACCTCAACCAGATTGAAGACCACATCAGGCCTAAATTCGTCTATCTCTTCCAGCAGCGGGCGGATATCATTGAATAATCCCAGCAGCCGGACCTCATACCCGTTGGCAAGCAGGGCCCGATAGACGTCATTTTCGGTATACATATTATCCGGGTCGGCAAATTCCTCGCTGAAATCGTAACCGCGCGGGGTCGGGGTCATCGTGTGAAACAACAATAAGACCTTCCTCTTTCCTCTTCGTCGGGATGTCATCATTTCACCTTGCCTTTACGGTTACCCCGGTACCAGCCTGTATAAAGATAATTCATGATCAGCGTTGTCAGATACGCCACAACGCGCATCATCGCGATATGCTCGGGTTCATGAACGACCAGTTTCAGGGCCCGGCAACGATGAGCGACTTTTTTGAGCAGATCGTTGATGACATATTTCTTCTCGCTGGTCCAAAACGATATCTCCCGGATGATCTCCCTTCGGTAACGGCGCAGAAAATCAGCCGCCCAGATATCCGGCAGGGTATCCTTCTGCCGGCTGCCGAAAATACGCCTGATATTATTGTCATGAAAATCCGGAAGGTCCTCGGCCCGCAACTTCCGCTTGCGCGCATAAAACCGGCCCAAAGTCGAGCGGATGGCTTGATAGCGCCAAAACTTGCGCCCGCGGGAATTAATCGGCGGGCGATTGGCTATCGCGCGCATCACATGATCCACATATTGCAATTTTTTCAACGCCGGCCAGCCGCGGTACTGGGTCTGCCAGTCCAAACCGGGTGTCAGCCAGACCGCAAAAGACTCGACAAAATCCTCATCCGGGTGATACTGGGCGTAGAATCCCTCCAGATGCCGGACATAACTCTTGCTGTAGGGCCGGAAGCGATAGGTCTCGGCATATTCCCTCGAGGAAGATCCGAACAACTGACGGAATTTCCGCTTATTATTCAGGCGATAAGCGTAACAAAGCGCGTGCCCGGTTTCATGCCTCAACAGTCGCATGCATTCGGCCTCGGTCTCCCCCTCGGCCTCGAGCATCATCTTTTTCTCCAGATGGATCAACGCGGGATGCGCCAGGTAAAAAGGGATGCCGATGACCGTCTGACCTTCCGGGGTCAGCCATTCGTCCGCCAGATAACAGGCGGGACGAAATGTCAGGCCTTTGGCGGCCAACTCTTCGTATAGCCGGGCTATACATTTCTCCAGCCAGGTCCCGGTTATGCTTATAGGCAGATCGCATATCCGCACCTTGAGCAGCTCATCTTCGGTTATCTGGTTAAGATCGATCGTTTTCATGAATCCTCTTAAAAAAAACGCAGGCTAATATGCTTGACCATGCGGCGGACAACCTTGGGTTTTAAAAACCCGGGCTGATCATTCAGGGCGTTGACGGTGCCGCTCGCCACCCCCGTCTGCAAGGCCCGGGGCAGATCCAGGCCCTTGAGCAAGGCAAAAACGAAACCGGCCACCAAGGCATCCCCGCAGCCTACCGCATTTTTGATCTTGACCCGCGGCGGCTGGGCATGCACAAACTGTTTCCCGTCGGCAGCAACGGCCCCCCGAGAGCCCAAGGACAAAACCGGGACTCGGATCCCTTTGCGCAGGAAGAACGTCAAGGCCTTCCGAAGATTCGGATACCCGTCCAGTTCGAAATCAAAAAAAGGCTGA